>OMSY01000048.1 GCA_900313875.1 uncultured Actinomycetes bacterium | reverse complement strand
TTCATGGAACCAGGCGTCCTGCTGAACCGCCAGGTTCGTGCGCACGAAACCGAACGGATAGGAAGACGCCGACAGGTACGAGTCGGCATATTCCCCGGTCATCTGAGCACGCCAGAGGCGGGCGAAAGCCACGAGCAGCTCTGCATGGTTGGCCTCTTCCAGGTCCTCGAGCGCCTCGACGCATTGCAGTGCCGCGATGTCCGCAAGACCCTCGGCACCCACACGGCCACCATCCTCGGGCCTCAGCGGCAAGACGAGGATGTCACCATAGCGGTCGGAAACCCGCGTGGATATCTCGGAGAACGCAGCACGGTCCTCGTCGGTCCACCATGGGGCACGCCGCCCGTCCGCACCGTGATACGAGCCTCCCTCGTCCACCGCATGCACGAGCTCGCGTGCGATGAGGGCACCGAGCGCACCCCGGCTGGCCGAGGGGGCATCGGCATCGTGGAAACCGGCACCGATCAGGGCGGCGGGGACCTCCAGGGCATTGAGGTCGCGGTGATACCGCACCTGCGTGTCGAGCGGGGAGATGCGCCATGCCGTCTCCTCCACCGGGTCGGAGAGCCGACCGGGCAGCAACCCCCAGTCATAGCGCCATGCATATGCGCACCAACCGACGAGGTCCTGGCTCGGAGCCGAGGCAAGGTCGAAACCCGCATACGGTGCGGCCGATGCCGTGGTGCGTCCCATACGCTCGGGAGCCCCGATGCGCAACGATGTGGCGGAGAGCTTGAAGGAGGCCTGCCATCTCGTCTGATCAGACAGCCGGCTGCCCGTGTACACCTGGTTCGCGAGCACATCCCGCACATGGGATGCAAGCTCATCGACATCCTTGGCATCCTCATCCTGCCGCCATGAGCGGACGAACTGCTCCGCCAGAACCCCCCTGAAGAACCCATGACGGATCCGCCGCGCGTTGAGCCGCAGGTCATCCTCGTACGAGGTCCCATCGATCGCGTTGCGCCACGCATCCACGACCTGCCGCACGGACCGGTCGAGGCACATCCCGTACCCCATCAGCATGTGCTCGATGAGCAACGCCTTGAACGCCTCCATGTGTTCCGGTGTGTACAGGTTGTCGAGCCGCGCAAGCCAGGCGGGCTCCTCGAGCACATAGATGGCGTCCTCGGAAAACCCGACCGCCCCGAGTATCGCGGCAAGCGGGAACGCCGGCGCCTTGTCGACGAGCTCGCCGAACGAGAGGCGGTTGTATGAGGCGTCCACGTATTCCGACCTCGCACGCCCCGCATCGTTCGTGCAGGCACCCGCAAGGGAGGATTCCAACGAGAAGGCATCATCGATGAGAGATTGGGCACGCTGCGAAGAATATCCCATGCGCGCGAGCATCCCCTTGAAGAAGCCATCGTTCGTCGCCTTGACCTTGGCTCCGAAGGCGGAGCGCTGGAGGTACTCACCCGGATCTCCCAACGTGAATGTCCCCGGCCCGAGATAGACCGCGTTGCGTCCCGGGTCATCACGGTCCGGATGGACCTGAATCCGGATGAAAGGATCCACGATGAGCTGTGGCGCGAATGCAAGGTACGCGCTCAGGGACCCGAGCGTCGACAGGGAGACGACCTTCTCGATATACGGCCGCAATGGTGAGATGCCCAGGGACTCGCGCGTCGCCTCATCGAGACACGCCGCATGGACCTCGCGGACGGCATCGAACCCGGGCACGGTGGGGTCATTGTCCTCCAGCAGGGCCTGCAAATGCTCATCGACCTTGTCCGCACGAGCCGTGAAGGCATCATGCCGCGACCGGCCCTGAGGCACCTTGACGGTCAGAAGCCAATCCCGGTTGACGTTCAGGTGGAAATCCTCGACCGGAAGCGCGCTCGTCTCCGAGGTGACCGACCCGATGAGGTCGGTGTTCGCCCAGCTGGAGAACCATGACGACGCAGGTGCGTTGTTGGAATCGGGCGCGTGTTTGCATGACGCGAGCGCAGCAGGGGCCAGAGCACCGACAAGGGCGACGAGACCGGCACGCTTGACGAACGTGCGCCGGTCCAGCATCCCGTTGTGCCCCCTGACGTCCATGAAGGTCAGAGCTCCGCGACGATGTTGCGGATGAGCGAGGTAAGGAGAGCCGCGCGCCGCGCGCCGACCTGCATGACCTCCTCGCCGCTGATGGGTTGGTCGAGTACGCCTGCGGCCATGTTGGTCACGAGCGAGATGCCCAGCACCTCCATCCCCATCTCGACCGCTGCGATGACCTCGTACACCGTGGACATGCCCACGAGGTCGGCGCCGAGGGTGCGGAACGCACGGATCTCCGCCGGCGTCTCGAAGCTGGGACCGAGGACACCGATGTAGACGCCTTCCCGCAGGGTGACGCCCTGCCCCCGCGCGACCTCCCGCGCGACGGCACGGAGATGTTCGGGATATGCCTTGCTCATGTCGGGGGTGACGATACCGCCGGTCTCGCCTACACGACCTGTCAGGGGATTGCCACCCATGAGGTTGATGTGATCGGAGATGAGCACGAGGTCACCGACCCGATAGGAGGTGTTGATGCCCCCGCTCGCGTTGGTCGTCAGAAGCCGTTCCGCGCCCAGCTGCCGCATGAGGCGGATAGGGTAGACGACCTCCTCGGCCGTGTATCCCTCATAGGGGTGCAGACGGCCCTGCATACAGATGACGGGGACCCCCGAAAGCAGGCCGCAGACGAACCGCCCCGCATGACCCAATGCCGTGGAAGCCCTGAGATGGGGGACATCGGCATAGGGGACCGCCACCGCATCCTCGATGAGATCGGCGATCTGACCGAGCCCGCTGCCGAGGACCAACCCGACGCGCGGCTCGCAGGATACCCTGTCCCGCAGAAACGCAGCCCCCTCCAAGAGCCCATCCTGTCTGCTCATATCCATCGTCCTCTCAGCTCCAGCCGTCGCACCCTCGTCTCATGCCCCCTGGAGCTCGGAGACGATCGCGTCGCGGTCGCGCTGCGTCTCGAACGCAGCACGTTCGACATCCACTGTCAGGTATTCACCATCACGGTAAAGCACCTTGCCATCCACCATCGTGAGGACGACATCGCTGCCTTGCGCGGAGTACACGAGGTTGCGCTCCATCTGGGTGACCGGCGCCATCCACGGCACATCGGTGTCGATCACGATGAGGTCGGCGCACATCCCTTCGGCAAGCAACCCGCAATCGGGACGCGACTGCGAGAGCGCGCCGTTGCGCGTCGCCACCTTGAGCGCATAACGTGGGTCCATGCCGACGGGGTCGCAGCTCACGCCCTTGTGCAGGAGCGAGAGGATGAAGAGGTCCTTCCACATGTTGTGGTTGTTGTTGCTCGCCACCCCATCGGTCCCGAGAGCGAGACGGACCCCTGCCTTGGTGATGGCGGGTTCATCCATGATGCCGCTCCCCAACTTGAGGTTGGAGACGGGGTTGGTCGCCACCGTGACACCCTTGCCCGCGAAGATGGCGAGGTCCCCCTCCTCGACCCAGACGCAGTGCGCTGCGGTCGTGGGCACATCGAACACCCCCAGGTCGGCGAAATAGGCGGCAGGGGTACGGCCCTCGTGCCGTGCCTTGCACTCCTCATGCTCGCCGCGGGTCTCCGAGAGGTGCACGTGCATGTTCACGCCATGCTCCCGTGCGCTGTCGGCAACGGTACGGACGAAGAGCGGTGTGGTCGTGTACTCGGCATGCAGGCAGAGGTCCATCTTGAGCCGACCGTCGAAAGCGCCATGATACTCGCGGATCAGACGCTCGTTGAGCTCGTAGAACCCGGTGTCACGGTAGTCCTCGTCGTTGAAATCGATGAGTCCCTCGCAGAGGTTGGCTTTGATACCGGACTCCTCCACGGCACGTGCCCGTGCGTCGGTCTGATAGTACATGTCCGAGAAGGACACGACACCGAACCGCAGCATCTCCGCGATGGCGAGCAGCGTCGCGGGATACGTGCGCGCCGCGTCGATCCGCGCCTCGAAGGGGAAGACCTGCTCGTTGAGCCATGCATCGAGCGCCTTGTTCTCGGCATAGCCGCGCAGGAGGGTCATCGGCGCATGGGCATGAGCGTTGTAGAGACCGGGCATGAGCAGCTTGCCACGCCCGTCGTAGACCTCGCCGAAATCGCGCTCGGGTTCCTTCTCGCCGATGTAGGCGACCTTGCCATCGGCGATGCCGACGAAGCGGTCAGACCGGTAGATGAACTCCTCATCGAGGATGTCGATATGCGCGAAAAGCATGCTGCCCTCTCTCTCAGCCAGGTGACGGCACATCCTTCTGCGGGAACGGTGTGCCGTCTGGGGGCCGAGCCCCTACCACACCTGTGCCGTGCTGTTCCATGGATTCCCTGCTCCAGCAACGAGATGCGGAAACCTCACAACGACGACGCACCTGCCATGATACACCGACAGAGCCTTAGCGGATGCCTCCGAGGATGGCCACGGCGACATTGATGCCATCAGCTGCGGCGGACATGATACCGCCTGCGTAGCCGGCACCCTCACCGCAGGGATAGAGGCCGATGACGCTCGACTGGAACCCCTCGTCGCGGTTGATGCGCACCGGCGAGGAGGAACGGCTCTCTATGCCCGTGAGCACTGCGTCATGCATGTCGAATCCGTGCACCTTGGCACCGAACCGCGGGATGGCCAGGCGGAGCGCATGGGTGATGTACGGGGGAAGACAGTCCTCGAGATCGGTCCAGGTGACCCCGAGCGGATACGTGGGCGTGATGCTGCCCGGCCCCTTGGACGCACGCCCCTTCATGAAATCGCCGAGAAGCTGCGCGGGAGCCTGGTATCCACCGCCACCGAGCTCGAAGGCACGCTGTTCCCAGAGACGCTGGAAGCGCATGCCCGCGAGGGGGTCGCTTCCCTCGAAATCCTCGGGGTACACGTTGACGAGCAGACCGGAGTTGGCATTGGGAGCCCGACGCGCGAACCGGCTGCCCCCATTCGTGACGACCGCACCCACCTCGCTCGTCGAGGCGAGCACCGACCCACCGGGGCACATGCAGAAGGTATAGACCCCGCGGTTGACGCCGACCTCGGTCTGAGGCGCCCGGTATGAGCCGAGGATGTTCCCCTCCACCGCGGAGGCACGCCGCAGCATACGCGCACGCTTGCGGTCCTCGCGGGCATACCCGTTGTCATCGCTGTCGTTGAGATGGCAGAAAAGCTTGTACGTGGCCGCCTCGATACCGGGGATGCTCGCCGCCTTCCCGTATTGGGCACGGTCGATGGTCCTCTGGGCATGCTCGATGCGCACGCCCATGGAGAAGGGTTTCGGGCTCAGGTCGACCCCATGACGGGCAAGCATCTCGAAGATGTCGCGGGCACTGTGCCCGGTGGCGAGCACCACGCTCTGGGTACCGAAGACAAGCTTGCGATGCTCCGGGTCGGCAAGGTCGGTGCAGATGACCCTGCTCACCCGCCCGCGCTCGATGACGAGGTCGTCCAAACGGGTATGGAAGCGCAGTTCGGCCCCACTCTTGAGGAGCTTGGTGCGGATGTTCTTCATGACGCTGGGAAGGATATCGCTGCCGATGTGGGGCTTTGCCTGCCAGAGGATCTCCTTCGGTGCGCCGGCGTCGACGAGGGTCCTGAGGATGAAATGCGCATAGGGGCTGTGCGTCCCGGTGGTGAGCTTGCCGTCCGAGAACGTGCCGGCCCCTCCCTCGCCGAACTGGATGTTGCTCTCAGGCTCGAGCGTACCGGTCTCGATGAACCGCCGTACATCCTCGAGACGCTCCTCCACCGGGGCCCCGCGCTCGATCACGATGGGCCGGGCACCGGCCCAGACGAGCACCAATGCGGCGAAAAGGCCGGCAGGCCCCATGCCGACGATGACGGGGCGCTGCACGATGGGATCGCCTTTGAAGGAGGGGAAGGAGGGCATGCGCGGCGGCACGTAGGGCCGCACCTTGTCCTCGGACAACGACGCGAGGACCTGCGTCTCGTCACAATCGAGTGCGACCGCGATGGTGGCCACGTACACGACGTTGCCCTTCTTGCGCGCATCGATCGCACGCTTGAGATAGTGCCAGGCACCGACGACGGAAGGGTCGACCTTGAGCCGCGCGGCAAGAGCCTGCTTGACCAGCTGCTCTCCACCAAGCTCGCCCGCTTCCAAAGGAAGCCTGAGATTGAGGACCTGAAGCAACGTATCTCCTTGAGGGGCCAACCCCGACCGGGGGCACGACGGGAAGCCAGACCATCGAATCCGGCAGGGCATGCCCCATGGGCATGCACCCGGTCCAGCAGCGACCACCATGCATGGACCATCGGACCCGAGGCAGACGACATCCACGGGAACCACGAGGTACGGCAGCGACCAGGCCCCGCCGAATCCCTGGATACCGATGGAATGATTCTACGTTCCCGAAGGGAGCTGCGCAGCATGCGTGCCGGCGACAAGCCCCGATGCCCATGCCCAGTGCAAGTTGTAACCACCGCACCTGCCGTCCACATCGAGTACCTCGCCGCTCGCATACAGACCTGGCATGTGTTTGGATTCCAACGTGTCGGGGTCGAACCCATCGTTGCAGATCCCGCCACGGGTCACCTGCGCAGCACGGGGATCCGCGATCCCCGAGACGACGAGACGATAGTCCTTCATCACGCGTGCGAGGGCTTCGGGAGACGTCCCACCGAGGCAGGCGGCATCGGGGGTCTCACAGGCCCTGGTGCCACCTGTGCCGGCTGGACCGGCATGCATGCCCTTCGCCTGCCTGCGCACGGCATCGGACCAACGTCGATGCATCATCCCGATGAGGAAATCCCCAGGCGCACGCCAGGAGAGCTGCTCGACACGATGCCGCAGGAGCATGGCGAGCCCGTCTTCGGACCTGTCCGGCATGAGGTCGAGCGACAGCTCATCATCCGGCTCCGCGACGCGCGAGAGGTTGAGGATGGGGATGCCCGAGACGCCCTCCTTCTTGAAGATGACCTCGCCGCGCTCCCGCGCAAGGGGTTTGCCGGCCCTCAGCAAGGTGACTCCCACCTGGGCACGCAGGCCCTCGAGACCCCTGAGCGGCCCGCGCTCGCATCGCAGACCGCAGAGCACCGGACGCTGCTTGCAACGCCGCAGCCCGCAGACCTGCGCCAAGGATGCATCATCACCACTGGCCAGGATGACGGCGTCCGCCTCGTATCCAGCCCCGTCCCCGGTACGCACGATGAGGCGATGATGGCTCCGGGCCGGGGACTGGGACGGCGGGGACAGCGGGGACTGGGACGGCGGGGACGTAGGTTTCTGTCCCGCCGTGTGGGCGGGACAGAAACCTACGTCCCCGCCGTCCCAGTCCCCGGCCCGGAGCCGCTCGATGTCGACGACATGCTTGCAGCACAGCACCTCGACGCCGAGGTGAGCACACTCGAACCTCAGGACGTCGAGAACCGAGGTCGCATTGTCACTCAGGGGAAAGATGCGCCCCGAGCTGTCCTCATGCACCAGAAGACCAAGCTCCTCGAAGAAACCGAGAATCTCCTCAGAACCCCAGCGTTCCAGCACGGGGGTGACGAACTCCGGGTCGTTGTAGTCATCGGGCGAGATGTCACGGTTGGTGAGGTTGCAGCGGCCATTGCCCGTGCGCAGGATCTTCGCCCCCACGCGCTGACCGGCCTCGAGCACCGTGACCTGTGCTCCCGCACGCGCCGCCGCGATGGCGGCAGCAAGCCCCGAAGCGCCTCCACCTATGATGATGACCGTCCGTTGCATGGTTGCCCTCCGATGTCCGCCAACCGTCCGCATCACGCTTCCCCGCACTCGCGCTCAAGGAACGCATACGCGTTCCCGAAGCATATCTTGCGGGCGATCTCGTCCCCGAACTCATGCGCGAGCAGGTCATGGAGGTCGAGCATCTTGTCGCATGGTGCGAGCCAGCTCGGGAGGTCCGCCCCATCGTAATCGCTCCCAAGCGCCAGCACATCCTCGCCATCGCGGTTGAGAAGATGGTCCACGTGCTGCAACAGGTGATCGGGTTTCGGGTCGCTGATGCCATGCACCAGGAACTCCTTGCAGAAGTTGATGCCGACGAGTCCTCCGCACTCGACGATGAACGCGAACTGATCGTCGGTGAGGTTGCGCGGATGGTCGCAGACCGCACGGGAGTTCGAATGCGTCGCGACGATGGGACGCTGCACGAGATGCGCCAGCTCCCAGAAGCCGGTGTCGTTGAGGTGCGAGACGTCGATGATGATGCCCGCCTCCTCGAGAGCCGGGATGGCCATGCGCCCCGTACGCGTGAGTCCCCGCATCGTGGCGTTCCCACTTGCAAGCTCGTTGGGACCGTTCCAGGTCATCGACATGATGCGCACGCCACGTTCCACGAGCAGCTCGATGCGACCGAGGTCCCCGGCAAGCACGCTCCCGCCCTCGACCGTGAGCAGCGCCGCATGCTTGTCCTCGGCGAACGCCCGGTCGATGCCTGCAGCATCCCGCACCTGCACGATATGACGGTCATGCCGCTCCATCTGCCGCAGGAAGAAACCGTAGATGCGGTCGAAGAACCCCGTCGCCGCAGGACCGCGCAACTCGTCGGGCATGAAGACACCGAAGCACTGACACCACCGGGCACCCTCCATCCGCTCGAGCGAGATGTCCGCCACGTTGGACTCGAGGTCGCTCAGGAGAGCCGGGTCGATCTCGCCATCGGCTTCGTTGAAAGGCTTGCCCTCCGCCGCCCCGCAGAGACGGTCCAAGGTGTCGCAGTGCAGGTCGAACATGCGCTTCGTTTCAGTGGCCATATCGATGCCCCTCGCATACCGGTTTCCCATGCGGATATCGAGTGCATGATACGCCAAGTCGCAGGTCGGTGCATCGGGCAGAAGGTACTCCACCGCTGTCATGCGGACGGACAGGCGACACCCGATGCACTCCATGGAATCGGCCGTGACACCGCCCGCACAGACTATTGCGCCCGCCATCGACAGATGGATATGATGAGTCAGGCATCACGGGGCACAAGGCACCTGGGGAAATGTGCCCACATGCAGGACCCGGCATGACGGATATTCAAGCAGATGGGATAGAGGCAGGTGACCATGAGCACTTCAACGAACACCAACTACTTTCTCAGCAGCTGTTCGACTGCGGATCTCTCGAAGGAGCAGTTCGAAAGCCGGGATATCCGCTATCTCTGTTTCCATTTCTCGCTGGACGGTGTCGAGTACGAGGACGACCTCGGACAGAGCATCCCCTTCGATGAGTTCTACCAGCGCATGGTGGACGGCGAGATGACCAAGACCTCCCAGCCCAGCGTCGAGCAATACGTCGAGCATTTCACGAAGATGCTCGAGGAGGGCAAGGACATCCTGCACCTCACGCTCTCCACCGGCATCTCCGGCGCGTACAACTCCGCCACCGTCGCCCGGGACCTGGTATCCGCCCAGTACCCCGACCGCAAGATCGTCGTCATCGACTCCCTGGCGGCCTCGAGCGGGCAGGGGCTCCTCATGTGGAAGCTCGCCGACCTGCGCGACGAGGGCATGGGTTTCGATGAGATCTGCGCTTGGGCGGAGGAACATCGTCTGAACCTGCATCACTGGTTCTTCACCACCGACCTCACGTTCTTCATCCGCGGGGGACGCGTCTCGAAGACCGCCGGTACGGTGGCGCAGGTGCTCAACATCTGCCCGCTCCTCAACGTCGACTACCAGGGGCATCTCACCCCCCGTGAGAAGATCCGCACCAAGAAACGCGTCATCAAGACCATCGTGCAGCGCATGGTCGAGCATGCCGAGGATGGCCTCGACTACTCCGGCAAGTGCTTCATCTCCAACAGCGCTTGCCATGATGATGCACGTGCCGTGGCGGACCTCATCGAGAAGACCTTCCCCAAGCTCGACGGCAAGGTGGTCATCAACTCGGTCGGCACGACCATCGGGAGCCACACCGGACCCGGCACCGTCGCCCTCTTCTTCTGGGGGGACAAGCGGGTCGACTAGCAGCTGTCAGGCAGGGCCATCGGTCAAGCAGCCCATCGGCTGGCCCCGTCGTCAGACAAGCAACCGGTTGACGGACCTGCCTCTCGAAGCATCACCAACCGTGATGGGAAGCCAGCCAAGCTCTCCATCACGGATCAAGCCCTCATCGGCGCAACGCAGCCAAGGCACGATACCGGCCATCGATGGGCATCGTATATGCATGGATTGTGAAGACGCCGCAGCGTATTTTCCCGCGACCGGCACCATAGCCCCTGCGCGATGCTAGAATGAACGGGTATGTTACCGGGCTCCGAAACCTAGAGAAAGGGACTCCCATGGCCATCTTCGAACGCATCTCGGACATCATCAAGGCAAACATCAACGACCTCATCGACAAGGCTGAGGATCCGGAGAAGATGGTGAAGCAGCTCATCCTCGAGATGGAGCAGCAGGTCAACGAGGCAACCGAGGCGCTCGGTCAGGCCATGGGTTCGGAGAAGGTCGCCGCCAAGAAGCTCGCTGACGCCAAGGCCGCATCCGCCGACTGGAACGACCGCGCCAAGCTCGCCCTGCGTGCCGGCAAGGAGGAGCTCGCCAAGCGCGCGCTCGACTCGAAGGTCAGCATCGACCAGCAGGTCGAGCAGCTGCAGGCATCCTATGATTCCATCTCCGCCCAGGTCTCCAAGCTGAAGGACCAGGTCCAGCAGCTCAAGGCGAAGCTGCAGGAGGCCCGTTCCCGCCAGGAGATCCTCATCGCCCGTGCCAAGATGGCCGAGGCTTCCAAGGAAGTCGCCACCACCATCAGCACCGCCCAGTTCGATTCCGCCTTCGCCAAGCTCGACAAGCTCGAGCAGAAGGTCGCCCAGCAGGAGGCTGTCGCCGAGGCGTTCACCGAGATCAACGCCGGCGAGGCCGACGACTCCGCGACCTATGCCGAACTCGAGCATGCCGATGCGGTCGACACCGAGCTCGCACGCCTGAAGTCCGAGCTTGGCCTCCTGTCATAGCGGCATCCAAGCGATAACCGACCTCAAGGCCCCCGCATCCCCTCACCGCAAGGGCTGCGGGGGCCTGTTCGACAACCGATTGTGAGGCAACATGAGCTTCGACGACCTCTTCATCTTAGTTGTCCTGATCGTCATCGTCGTCGCCGTCATCTCGTTCATGCGCCGTCAGAAATCGTCGACGGGCAGCGAGAGCACGACCACCAGCACCCCGAGCGGACAGGTGGGCGACACGCTCACGCTCACCGAGTCGCAGGCTGGCAAGATGCGTGAGGACATCCGCTATATCCAGACCTCCACCGTGGCAGACCAGGTCTCCATCCTCGATGAGCTGAGGGAGACCTCACCTGACTACCGTCAGTACTGCGAGCTCGTCGGCACCACCATGCCGAAGAGCGGCGTCATCGCCCCCTACAGCAAGCGTGAGGTGGCGTTCTACAACGTACGCTG
>OMSY01000062.1 GCA_900313875.1 uncultured Actinomycetes bacterium | reverse complement strand
GACGATGAGGTCGGTGCGCGTCAGATGCTCCCGGGCACAGAAGCCGAGGATATCCCCATAGGTCCCGAGCGTCTTGTGCTCCTCACCGGAGGCAAACACATACGCCGAGACCTTGAAACCGACCGTCTCAAGGGAAGCCCGGGTGCGCTCGAGATAGAGCGCCGCCACGGTGTCGTCGCTCACCACCACGCAACGACAGGGAGGGACGACGTCGCCGACCAGCTCCCCGCACCGGTCGAGCAGCCCCCTCCCGATGAGGACCTCATAGGGGACCTGCGTGCTCACGGTGACCCTGCTCATGTCCTGACCTGCGGTGATACCATCCATCTCAGCGCCCTCCCGCCGTCGCCTTGAGCTCGCGCCCCTCACGGAGCAATGCGCGCAGCGCTTCGTCATCATGTGCACGCAACGCGACGAGATACGGCTTCAGTTCATCTATGAGCAGTTCGAGCTCGTCCGCCAGGTAGTCGGCGTTGTCCAGGAACAGCTCGGTCCACATGTCCTCGTCGAGCTTCGCAACGCGCGTGAGGTCGCGGAAGCTCCCCGCGGAGAACCCCATATGCCGCTGGGCGGAAGGGGATTTCACGAAGGCGTTGGAGGCGATATGGCAGAGCTGGGAGGTATAGGCGATGATACGGTCATGCTCCTCCTGGTCGGTGAACGTCAGCCGTTCGAACCCGATGGTGAGGAAGAACCCCTTGAGCATCTCGAGCATCTGCATGTCGGTGTGCTCGTCGGGCACGAGTATCATCGACGCCCCATCGAACAGGTCGCGGTCGGAGTTCACGAAACCACCGTTCTCGGAACCGGCCATGGGATGACCGCCGATGTAATGGAACCCTGTACGTTCCGCCACCGGCCTTATCGCCCCGCACACAGCCCGCTTGACGCCGCACATGTCGACGACCACGGCATCTGGGGGGACCTGCCCGGCATGCTCCTCGACCCAGGCGACCGCCGCAGCGGGACGCAGGGCGAGCAGGATGATCCCACATTCGCCGATGAGTTCGTCGGTGAGCACGCCATCGATGGCCCCGCTCATGCGGGCCATGGTCATGACCTCCTCATCGAGGTCGTAGCCGAGTATCTCGTGCGTCGTGCGCGACCTCGCCGCCTTGGCAAGTGACCCACCGATGAGACCGAGGCCCACGATTCCCACTTTCATGCTGCTCAGAGCTCCTCGACCAGGTCATGCATGGCATTCATCTGCTTGACCAGCTTGGCGAACGCGTCGGGCAGGAGCGCCTGCGGGCCATCCGAGAGCGCACGCGCCGGGTCATGGTGCACCTCGATCTCGAGCCCGTCGGCACCCGCCGCAACACCCGCAAGCGCAAGCGGCGCGACGAGCTCGCGCTTGCCACCCGCATGGCTCGGGTCGACGACGATGGGCAGATGGGAGAGCTTGCGCAGCACCGGTACGGCAGAGACGTCGAAGGTGTTGCGCGTGTAGCTCTCGAACGTGCGGATGCCACGCTCGCAGAGGATGACCTTCTCGTTGCCCTCCGACATGATGTACTCGGCGCTCATCAGGAGCTCCTGATAGGTCGCCGACATCCCGCGCTTGAGCAGGACGGGCTGACCGGTCTGGCCGATGGCCTTGAGCAGGTCGAAGTTCTGCATGTTGCGTGCACCGACCTGGAGCACGTCGATGTCCTCGAAATACGGGAGGTCCGCCGCATCCATGATCTCGGTGACGATGGGGAGCCCGGTCTCCTCGCGCGCCTCGCGGAGGATGTCGAGCCCCTCGGGACCGAGTCCTTGGAAGGAGTAGGGCGAGGTGCGTGGCTTGAACGCACCTCCACGCAGCATCGTGGCCCCCGCTTCCTTCACCAGCCGGGCGATGGTGAGCAGCTGCTCGCGCGACTCCACCGAACAGGGGCCGGCGATGATGGTGAGATTCCCCCCTCCCACCTGGGTGTCGCCGACGGGAATGACCGTGTCCTCGGGATGGAACTTGCGGTTGGCCTTCTTGTAAGGCTCTTGCACGCGTTTGACATCCTCGACGATATCGAGCGCCGAGATGAGGTCGATGTCGATCTGGGTCGTGTCACCCACCAGGCCGAGCACAAGCTGCGAGGTACCTCTGGACTCATGGACGTCCATACCCTTGCCCTTGAGCCAGGTGATGAGGCTATCGAGCTGAGCCTTGTCCGGGTCTTGCCTGAGAATGACTATCATCTATCCACTCCTGTCCTCGTTCGAATCCGTCCGTCAATCAAAAGACCCCCTGCAGCGGTCTGGCTGAGGGGGCTCACATTCGCACATATGGTGCAGGTCTCAAGATCATCCTCGCGTGCTTTCAGCCATACCGTGATCGCCCCGGCCAAGATAAAGGCCGTAGGCGTAGGGAAAAAGGAAGCTGAAACGGTTGTACTTGCTGGAAAGCACCTGTGGGACTCCGTGGACTCGGTCAATCGTCGTGCGGTATAGTATCACCCGGCCTCCGTGTTGGGAAGGAGAATTCTGGAAATGGGCCCATCTTCTTCCCGGCTGCCGCGAACAGGGGATATGATCCTGTCCCATGCGGATGACCAGAAAGGCGGGTGCGACATGATCCTTCATCTCGACCTCTCGTCCGGCGCTTCGGGGGACAAGCTGCTCGCAGCTCTCCTGACCATCGCCGAAGAGCAGGGCAAGGCCTCGCTCGAATCACTGCAGGAGACCTTCGCCCGGTTCCTCCCGACGACCGCCATCTCACGCACATGGGTCAACCGTGGCGGCATGAGCGCACCGCACATCGACGTGGTCGATTCACAGCCGCAACCCCATCGCCATTGGACCGATATCGCGGGGCTCATCGGGAGCGCCCCGATGCCCGAGAGTGCACGGACGCGCGCCTTCGAAGCCTTCGAGCGTATAGCCCAAGCCGAGTCCGTCGCCCACGGGGTGCCCGTCGGGGATGTGCATTTTCACGAAGTAGGCGCCACGGACTCGATCGTGGACATCCTG
>OMSY01000005.1 GCA_900313875.1 uncultured Actinomycetes bacterium | reverse complement strand
GGCCGTAGTGGTAGCTGGCGGTGGCGATGTCTGGAACCCGCACCATCGATCCCTGACCCGCACCGTCCCGATCATCGCCGGCGACGACATGGCAACAACAGCATGTTTATTGCCGATAGCGGCAACAATCATCCTGTTGTTGCTATAATGACTTCCTCAGGTTCTTGCCGATAGGGAGGTGAAACCGATGGAGTTCCTTTCCGTCTCTGAGATTGCCAAGCTCTGGAACATTTCCGAGAGGAGTGTCCGCAACTACTGCACCCAGGGACGTGTGCCGGGAGCGTTCCTGACGGGAAAGACCTGGAACATCCCAGCCGACGCGATGAAGCCAACCCGGTCCAATGTGGGGAACACCGGAGGAAGTCCTCTTCTCAATCGTCTGCGGGTGGAGAAGTCCTCGAGAACCAAGGGCGGCATCTATCACAAGGTGCAGGTCGAGTTGACCTACAACTCCAACCATATCGAGGGTAGTAGGCTCTCCCTCGATCAGACGAGGCTCATCTTCGAGACGGCCACTGTCGCCACCGGGAAAGAACCCGTGCGCGTCGATGACATCGTGGAGGCGCAGAATCATTTTCGCGCTTTCGACTACATCATCGACCGGGCTGAAGCGCCGCTTTCCGAGGGCATGCTCAAGGAGCTGCATCGCATCCTGAAGACCGGCACCGTCGATGCGGCGGAGGACTGGTTCGCCATCGGGGATTACAAGCGCCTGCCGAACGAGGTTGGCGGAAGAAAGACCACCCTGCCCGAAGACGTTGCCGAGGAGATCGAGCTGCTCCTGAGAGCATACGATCCTCATGCAACCCATTCACTCGAGGGAATCATCGACTTCCATGTGCGTTTCGAACGCATCCATCCCTTCCAGGATGGCAACGGCCGCGTGGGCCGGCTCATCATGTTCAAGGAATGCCTCGCCAACGATGTCGTGCCGTTCATCATCGCGGACGATATGAAGGCCTTCTACTATCGCGGCCTTGCGGAGTGGGACAACGAACCAGGTTATCTCACCGATACCTGCCTTGCCGCGCAGGACAGGTTCAAGGCGATGCTTGATTATTTCCGGATACCCCCGGTTGGCTGAGAGATGCGTCCACGGCGGCGACGGGGACGGGTGTGACGATGGGTCCGATGCCGTCGCTTCGGCCGGCGGGCACCTCGCTTGCGTCGTGCGCATCACCGCGCGACCAGCACATCGGTGAACCGGTCGCGTGCCACGCGGCCCTCGTCGGTCCACTTGAAGACGCCGGCATCCTCGAGGACATGCGCAAACGCCTGGGCGACCTCATCGCGCAGGATCTGCTCGACCGCATCGGGATCCATGTCGCGGTGCGCTGCAGCCACCTCGACCGCCCAGTCGAGGTGGGGAAGCACCTCCGGTGCCGATGCGAGGTCGGTTCCCGTGAGCAGGCAGTCGCGTATCGCGTCGAGTCCACGTTTGAGACGCGGCGGCAGGATCGCGAGACCCATGACCTCTATGAGCCCGATGTTCTCGCGTTTGATGTGATGCAGCTCGGGGCGCGGATGGAAGATGCCCAGGGGCCGTTCGGCGCTGGTCACGTTGCAGCGCAGCGCGAGGTCGAGTTCGTGGCGCCCGTCACGTCGCCGTGCGATGGGCGTGACCGTGTTGTGGGGCACGTCCCCCGTGTGGCTCACGATGCCGGCCCCGGCGTCGTCGTGCGCGCGCCATGCGTCCATGACCGCACAGGCCGCTCCGAGCAGTTCCCTGCGGTCCTTGCAGGAGAGGCGCACCACCGAGACCGGCCAGCGCAGCCAGCCTGCCTCGACGTCGTCGAACCCGGCCAGCTCGAAGCGCTCGTCGATGGGGGCGCGGTCCATGGGGAAGGTATGGCGGCCCCCTTGGAAATGGTCGTGCGAGAGGATCGAGCCACCCACGATGGGCAGGTCTGCGTTCGATCCCACGAAGTAGTGGGGGAGCAGGTCCACGGCATCGAGCAGGCGTGCGAGGCACGCCGCATCGACGCGCATGGGTCGGTGCTCGTCGCTCATGAGGATGCAGTGCTCGTCGTAGTAGGCGTAGGGACTGTACTGCAGGCCCCAACGCTCCCCACCAAGCTCGATGTCGGCGATGCGCAGGTTCTGCCGGGCAGGATGCGGTCCGTGCGGGTCAGCATCACCGCGACCTGCGTAGCCCTCGTTCTCGCGGCACAGCTGGCAGGCTGGATACGACCCCCGGGCCCTCGCGGAGGCATCTGCCGCGATCTTCCGTGGGTCTTTCTCGGGTTTGGAGAGGTTGATGGTGATCTCGAGCTCGCCCCAGCGGGTGGGACTGGTCCAGCAGATGTTGCGCGCGCGGGCTGCTCGGCGTACGTAACGCGTGTCGCATGAGAGCGCATAGAGCCAGTCGGTCGCTGCGCATGGGTCGTCCACGGCGAGCTGCGCGAAACGCTGCGAGACCTGCGATGGTCGGGGCATGACCGGCCCCAGGAGCAGGCAGGCCGCGTCGTCGCGATCGACGATCATCTCGTTTCCAGGTAGGGCGCGCAGCGCGGTGGTCAGCGAGTCGAGTGCGCTGTCGAGGTTTGCGTCGGATGCGGGGGACAGCGGCTCGTCGGTGCAGCCGTCCGCATGCAGTGCCGCGAGCACCATGTTGAGCGCCCAGCGTCGGTCGCCCTGCTCGATGATCCCGCATGATGCGGCGTGGTCGACGAGGACCATCGCGGCCTGTGTCACGTCCATGATGCGCGCACCCCCTCCTGGCTCACCTCGACCATCTGGCAGCAACCGGGGAAGAGCCATCGGTCAAGCGATGCGGTGAAGCCGTCGAGCAGGTCTGCGGGCACGAAGGCGATGAGCGTGCCACCGAAGCCACCGCCGTGGATCCTGACGGCGCCGCGTCCGTCGAGTGCGGCCTCGGCCAGTGCAAGCGCCACCATGGCTGGCTGCTCCTGCGACCCGGTGGGTGTGATGTTCTGGAGGAACTGCGCGGACGATGCGGCCGACGCGCGGGTGTCGCGCAGGAACGCATCCACGTCGCCTGCGCGGAGCGCCTCGATGCGGTGGCGCACGAGGTGCGACTCGCGGACCCAGTGCAGGGCGCGCAGGGCTGCCCGGTCGCCCAGTGACCGGCGCAGCTCGGGGATGCGGGCGAGCAGGTCGGCATCAGCGACCTCGCACAGGCGCGTCGCCCCGAATGCAGCCGCGCAGGCGGTCATGTCGCCCACCAGCTGCGCGAAGTCGTCGGTGGCCTGTGCGTGGTCGCTCCCGGTGTCGACGAGGCACACCGCGAGCCCATGCGCTGCGAAGTCAAAGCATATCGGCGTGACGGTGGGCCGGTCGGCATCGATGAAGTCGAGTGCAAGGATGCCGCCGTGAGCGATTGCGGTCTGGTCCTGCAGGCCGCAGGGTTTGGAGAACCATTCGACCTCGGCGCGTTGGGCTATGTGCGCGAGCGTGTCCGGGTCGAGCGTTCCGGAGCCGAAGAGCGCATCGAGGCCCTTGGCCAGCGCGAGCTCGAAGGCCGCCGACGAGGAGAGCCCCCCTCCGGGTGCGAGGTCGCTTGCGACCTGTGCCGCGAAGCCTGTGACATGCACGTCCGCGTCGCGTAGACCTGCGATGACGCCACGTGCGAGCGCTGCGGTGGTGTGCGCTTCATCTGTGTGCGGGGCGAGGTCGGAGAGGTCGATGCGCGTGGTGCCGAAGCCGGCGCTCTCGATGAGGCCGTGGCCGTCATCGGTCGCCCGCAGGGTCATCGAGATGCCCTTGTCGACTGCGGCGGAGATGGTCGCGCCACCCTGATGGTCGGTGTGGTTGCCGGCCACCTCGATGCGGCCGGGTGCGAACGCGTGGACGGTCCCGTTGCTCATCGTGCCCTCCTGGAGATCATGTCATCGAGCGCCTGCTGGTAGGCGGTGCGCTGGCCCTCGTCCCATCGGCCCATGTCATCCGATGTGAGCAGCACGCTGCCGAGCTCCTTGGCTGCATGCAGCAGGATGCCGCGCTGTTCGGCGGTGAGGCGGACGTCATCGCGCAGGAACACGACGTCGGGGTCGCATCCGAACGTGCGACCGTCCAAGGGGCTGCGTCCGATGGTCGAATGCACGCTGTTCCTGCTGCTCACACGCTCGCGGTGCAGCAGGCGCATGTGTGGTTTGTCATTCCAGCCCAGCCCCACGTCGCAGCCCACGCGGCAGTAGTCGAAGATGCCGAACGTGCTGGCCAGCGGCACGCCACAACCCAGGAGCAGGCAGTCTTCGCCCGCTGCTTCGCGCAGCAGCTCGACGGCGTCGGCCATGAGCTCGCCGCGGTTCATCCCATCGTGGGGCAACATGCACGCGGCGTAGAGGAAGTCGAGCTTGAGCAAGCCGAAGCCCCAGTCGCGCATCGCCGTGCCCACCCACTCGTGTACGGCATCGCGCACCTGCGGGTTGCGGGTGTCCAGTGCGAAGTGCCTGCTCCAATGCGAACCGGTCGAAACGGGTCGTCCATGTTCGTCGGTGAGCAGCCAATCGCGGTGCTCTGCGAAGGTGCGTGACTTGCGTTCGCACACGAAGGGCGACATCCACAGCCCGGGTATGAAGCCGGCATCGCGTGCTGCCCGGGCGATGGCTGCAGGGCCGTTGGGAAAGCGGTCGGTTCGGGGAGCATCCCAGTCACCCACAGGACACCAGCCGTCGTCGACCTGGAAGACCTTGGAGGATCCGGTGGTGTCGAAACCGGCGAAGGCGTCCGCGGCACCTGCGAGGTCGTCGAGCAGCTTGGTCTCGTCGATGTCGCCGTAGTGGCGGTACCAGCTGGTGTAACCGCACAGGGGCACGGTCGTGCGGGCGGTCACCCCATAGCGCGCGAGCCAGCGGTCGTAGACCTCCCGCTGGGTCCCGCGCTCGATCGCACATGAGCACAGCTGGACGGTCTCGCCAGCGTCGATGATGCGTGCCGGCGGCTCGTGCGAGACGATGACGCGGTTGCGGCGGGCCTCGGTCGCGACCAGCGTGAACCCCGACCGTTCGTCGAGCGAACCCAGCAGCGTGAAGACCCCGTCCAGCTCGAAGGTGGCGTAGGTCCAGCCGTGGCGGGTGCCCGGTTCCAGCGAGTAGTCGGCGAAACGGTAGTCACCCGAGGCGTCGAGCGACCAGTTCGCGACCGACAGGCGTGGCGAGCCGATCAGTCCGCGCATGATCGAGAAGGCGGGGCGTTCGGAGGTGTCGGTCCACGATTGATAGCCGTTGAGCAGGACCATCTCGGACCGGTCGAAGGCATGCTCGAGCACGACTTTGCATGATTGGACGGCAAGCGGCGCATGTGCCTCCAGCCTCACCGAGAAGCCCGTCGCGTCCATCTCGCATCCGAGTGAGAACACGGGGGTGGCAACCGGGCCGAAGGGCAGGTCGACGACCCTGGAGCTGCCAGACGACCGGTCGGGGTGAACCGGCCGATAGGTGATGTGCAGGCTGACGGGCTTCAAGTCGTCACTCCCGTGCAGAGGTGGGCTTGGTCTCGGTGCCGATCACCTTGAAGATGTCGGACTCGTGATAACGCATGAAGACCAGGCCTCCCAGCAGGCAGAACACGGCCGCGACCAGGGCGGTGATGCGGTAACCCATGCCGCCCGTGCCGATGAGCGCGATGGAGGTGAAGAGCAGCATCGCGACCGACTGACCCAGCTTGAACGCGAACGTGCGCGCGGCGTAGAACATGCCCTCGCGCTTCTCGGAGGTCTGGATCGCATCCGCCTCGGCGATGTCCGCGACGATGGCCTGCGGGACGATGCCCAGGATGGCCATGGGTATCGATGCGAGCACGGCGACGATGACGCCCCAGACGATGCCGGGCACGCCGAACAGGCCCACCACCGTGGTGACGGCGAAGGCGACCGCGAAGAACAGGAACGCGAAGACCACGAGGCGTTTCTTGCCCAGCTTCTTGGCGAGGACGTTGACGGGGACGTAGAAGACGAAGCTCAGGAAGGTCATGAGCGCGAACAACGGGAAGATCATGCCGTCGCCGAGCTTCATGAGCTCGGTGATGTAGAACGGCAGGCCGGTCTGGAACATGGTGAGCGCGATCCAGTAGAGCATGTCGGACTTGACGAACGTCTGGAACTCCTTGTTCCCGAACGTCTTGAGGAGGCTCTTGAACGCCGGCGTGGTGGATGGCGTGGTGTTGGCGTACTCGTGTTCCTTGATGGTGAACGAGGGCACGAGCATGCAGATGACGGCCACGATGGCGAGGATGCCGATGGTGAGACGGAACGCGTTGGTGACACCCAGGGAGCCCTTGAAGATGCCGGCGATGTTGGGTACCAGGTACGCGAAGGCCGTGCCGAAGAAGTAGGTGACCGAGATGAACGTCGAGACGTTGATGCGCAGCTTCTGCGTGCGTCCCAGCTCGGGGATGAGCGCGTTGTAGGGGGTACAGTAGCAGGTCATGCAGAGGTAGAAGATCAGGACCATCACGGCGAGGAAGATGTTGTTGACCGCGCTTGTGCCCTGGACCGGCGAGACGAAGATGAGGATGGTCGCGGCGCCGAACGGGATGGCGGCGAAGCGCATGAACGGGATGCGACGTCCCAGACGGTGGGTGCATCGATCGGATTTGGAGGCGATCAGCGGGTCGGTGACGGCGTCGAAGATGCGGCCGCCGGCGGTGATCATGCCGATGATGGTGAGGCCCAGGAACACGGCACCCTGCGTGATGAACAGCTGATGGCCCTGCGAGAGCATCGAGGCACCCGGTTGGTAGTAGTAGACGAGCCAGTTGGAGATGATTGCCGAGAGCATCGACCAGCCTAGCTGTCCGATGGCGAAGAGCCAGAGGATCCTGTTGGTCGCGAGCTTGGGCTGGTTTGTCTGGTCGGTCATCGTATCCGCTTTCTTGGTCGACAGGGGTTGCATGCCGTATCATGGACGCGCCGGCAAACAAGCTTGGCGGCGCATTGCCTCATCTTACTGGCAAGAACACGTGTTTATCGCATAGGTGGTGGATCATGTCCGACAAGTCGAGGGAGATCTTCGGAAACCAGCTCTCTGACCGTGCCTACAGGAAGGCCTGTCGCGGCAAGGAGCGCCACGTCAGGCGCTTCGGCGACGACTCGCAGGTTCCCTGCCACCTCGACGCGCGTCCTGCCCCTGCGGTGGGGGAGGCGCTCGGTGTGCGCTGGTTGGTTCCGGCACAGGAGGGCGCCGCCGCATTCGACCTCGCGGCCGATGCGGCGACATATGGTTGCGGCAAGCCGGTGGTCGTCGGCAACATCCGCATGGGGTTCGGGCATTACCGTATCGCCATGGCCATGGCGTCGGCAGCGCATGCGATGGGATTCACACCGTACTGGCTCGACCTGTGTGGGTTTCCTGCGACCACGTGCACCAAGATCATCGCGAACCAGAACAAGCTCTACTCGATGGGTTCGCGCATCAGCCAGCGCTCGCGGCTGTTCAACAGGTTCGTGTGGGACCCGCTGAACAGCGAGGGGTTCCGCAAGCTCTCCTACAACGCTTCCGACCAGAAGGCGGCCGAGCTCATGACGGCGCCCTATCGGGACCTGCCGCGTGATGTGCCCTTTGTGGGAACGCATGCATGGACCGCGCAGGCGGCGTTGCATGCCGGCCTCACGCACGTGGTGAACGCCATTCCCGACAACTGGCCCATGGCGCTGCATCTGGCCGAGGGGGCGGTCCACACGGTCCAGACCCCCAGTTCCTTCCTGGGTTACAAGATGCTGCGTGGGATGGACGGGAGGCGCGTGCTCCGTCCCATGCCGGCCAGA
Organism: uncultured Actinomycetes bacterium; assembly: GCA_900313875.1. GTDB lineage: Bacteria > Actinomycetota > Coriobacteriia > Coriobacteriales > RUG844 > RUG844. Next base: position 122 of record OMSY01000005.1, on the reverse strand, counting down.
TCGCTGGTGTGCACCGGCCACTACGTCGACCATGAGATCGTGGCCAACATCGAGGATGACTGCGCTCGCCGCCGCGCGCGCATCGAGGCCGGTGCGCCCATCCGCTACCTCATCACCGTGGG
>OMSY01000192.1 GCA_900313875.1 uncultured Actinomycetes bacterium | reverse complement strand
GTCGGGGACGCTGTTCAGCGAGCTTGGCGTCGACCCGACGAAGCTCATCGGCCTCGCCGCCGGGGCGATCGTGGGCATCTACGCGGTGTACCTGGTCACGACCTACCTGCTCTCGAAGAGCATCGTCAGCGGCTCGCTGCTCCACCGGAGGGCTGCGTAAGCGCACCGGGCGGCGCACCGCCCCCGCCGCGGTGGCACGCAGCGGCGCGGAATGGCATGCTGGTCACGAGGATGGCACGCAGCGACGCGGAATGGCATGCTGGTCCCGAGGATGGTGCGCAGCGGCGCGGAATGGCGCGCTGGTCCCCTTTGCCGCAAGATGGGTTCCAAAGACCTGCCCGACCACATGAAGCCGAGACGAGGGATATGAGCATGCAGTTGTCATTTGAGGAGCAGGGCAGCCTGTTCGAGACCGAGGAGACCATCGACGCCACGGCGCCACTTGCAGCCCGCATGCGGCCGCGCACGCTCGACGAGGTGGCGGGCCAGTCCCACCTCATCGGCCCCGGCAAGGTGCTGCGCCGCATGATCGAGGCGGACCAGGTGCCCTCGATGGTGTTCTGGGGACCTCCCGGCGTGGGCAAGACCACGCTCGCGCGCGTCATCGCGGCCCAGACACGGACCAGGTTCCTGACGTTCTCGGCGGTGACGAGCGGCATCAAGGAGATACGCGAGATCATGAAGCGCGCGGATGCCGAGACGCGCATGGGACGGCGCACCATCGTGTTCGTCGACGAGATCCACCGCTTCAACAAGGCGCAGCAGGATGCGTTCCTGCCGTTTGTGGAGAAGGGGGCCATCACGCTCATCGGCGCCACGACCGAGAACCCCTCCTTCGAGCTGAACGGGGCGCTGCTGTCCCGCTGCAAGGTGTTCGTGCTGAAGGCCCTTTCGCAAGACGAGGTCGTCGGGCTGCTGCGCCGGGCGCTTGCCGACCCACGCGGCTTCGGCGATCAGAAGGTGGAGATCGGCGATGACCTGCTGGGCGCCATCGCCACCTTCAGCAACGGCGATGCACGCATGGCGCTCTCGACGCTGGAGATGGTGGTGCTCAACGGTGACGAACGGGATGGCGTCACCACGGTGACGCCCGAGGTCATCGAACAATGCACCGGACAGCGCAGCCTTCTCTATGACAAGCTGGGCGACGAGCACTACAACATCATCAGCGCGCTTCACAAGTCGATGCGCAACTCCGACCCCGACGCTGCCGTGTACTGGCTCGCTCGCATGCTCGAGGCCGGCGAGGACCCGTTGTACGTCGCACGGCGCATCACGCGCTTCGCGTCGGAGGACGTGGGGCTTGCCGACACCAACGCGCTCAACGTGGCCGTGAACGCCTTCCACGCCTGCCATTTCATCGGGATGCCCGAATGCTCGGTGCATCTGGCCGAAGCCGTCATCTACCTGTCGCTCGCGCCGAAGTCGAACAGCTCCTACATCGCCTACGAGCACGCGAAGAAGGACGCCCTCCACAGCATGGCCGAACCCGTGCCCGAGGTCATCCGCAACGCACCCACACGTCTGATGAAGGAGCTGGGATACGGCAAGGGCTATCGCCTGGCTCATCATGAGGAGAACAAGGTTGCCGCCGACATGCAGTGCCTGCCCGACTCGCTCATCGGCACCCGGTACTACCGGCCGACGGAGGAAGGTCGCGAAAAGGCGTTCAAGGAGAGGCTGGAATGGCTGAGGTCGCTGCGTCAGGCTGCAGCGGACAGGGACCCAGGCGACGAAAACGCGGGTTTCTGAAGCGGAACGGCACGCTGTGCGGACGGCGCGCTGCTCCGCCGGGGGGCAGCGCGCCGTCCGCGCCAAGGGGCAATCGTGCGAGCTACTTGGTTGCGCTGGCAGCGTTCAGCTTGTCCTCGTGCTTGAAGCCCCAACGCATGATCTCGTAGAACACCGGCATCAGGTCGCGACCCATATCGGTGAAGCCGTACTCCACATGCGGCGGTATCTCGTTGAACTGCTCGCGGAAGATGAGCCCGTCGGCCTCAAGCTCGCGCAGGGTATTCGAGAGCATCGTGTTCGTGATGCCAGGCAGCTCCCTGCTCAACTGCCCGAAACGCATGCGGTCGTGGATACAGAACTCGTAGAGCACCTGCGCCTTCCATTTGCCACGCAACATGACGAGCAACGGCGTGACGGGACAGTTGCCGTTCTCGGTGACGATGCCCTCCTTCACCTTCACCAGGAACTCTTCATATGACAGGTACTCTTCCATCGCCCACCCCCGGTATCGTGCCACGTACTATGTTCGCATATTCTGTGTACTTGATATTGTTTCAGGATACAGTTTAACTAATGTATTTGCAAGCGCAGGCAACATGCAAGCGCAGGCAACATATAGGAAGACGAGGTCATGCGAGACGGGAAACGATCGTTCGTTGCAGGCGGCAAGACGGTGACGCTGTACCCGGGCAAAGCAGAGGCAGTGCCGCTTGTCGTCCTGAACACCTATACGGGAGACGGAAGCTCGGTGGCGGAGGCAATGGACGCCATCGACACGCCTGACTGCAATCTCCTGGTCGTCGGCAATCTCGCGTGGGACCATGACATGACCCCATGGTATTGCCCACCCACATCAAAGGGCGACACGCCATGCACGGGAGGAGCGACAGAGTACCTGATGCTGCTCGTTGACGGGATCCTGCCCCAGGTGATGGAGCACCTGGATACCGCACCCGTGTTCACCGGCATTGCAGGCTACTCGCTGGCAGGGTTGTTCGCGTTGTGGTCGGCATACAACTGCGACGCGTTTGCACGCGTGGC
>OMSY01000174.1 GCA_900313875.1 uncultured Actinomycetes bacterium | reverse complement strand
CGACCAGCCCGGTGTGCTGGCAGCCACGAGCACGATCTTCAGCAAGCATGACGTGTCCATCCACTCGATGATCCAGTCCGGATGCGCCGAGGGCGAGTGCGTGAACATCATCTTCCTCACGCATGTGACCCGCGAGTCCAGCATCCGTGCGGCACTGGAGGAGATTGCGGACCTCGACTCGGTCGAGGATGTCGCCACGCTCATCCGTGTCCAGCAGGACAGCGCTTCCTAGGAGGATATGCCGGCCCCGTTTCCGGTTGGGGAGGGGGCGTCCCAAGCCACAGGAACGACCGGGCTCCCGAATCGGGAGCCCGGTTTGCCGTTACCTGTCTTCGATGCGTCCTGTTCGAGACGTGCCGTCGTTATTCGTCGTCGTGCAGGCCCCTTGCCTCCACCAAGGTGATCTCGAAGGTGAGGTCCTTGCCGGCGAGCTCATGGTTGAAATCGAACCAGACCATGCCGTCCTCGATCTTGAGGACCTTCACGGCGCAGGGGTTCCCGTTGGGGTCGGTGAAGGAGATGCGCCCACCGACGGGAAGCTGGTCGGCGTTGGCGATGCGGTCTGCGGGAATGGCCTGGATGGCGTCCTCGCTGTACTCCCCATATCCCTCGGCGGCGGGGATCTTCACCGTCTTCGTCTCCCCGACCTCCATATCGTAGATGGCCTTCTCGAAGCCCTCGATCATGTCGCCTGCACCCAGCACGAACTGAATCGGCTGGTTGCGCTTGATGCTGTTATCGAAGACCGTACCGTCATCGAGTGAGCCGATGTAATGCACGACCACCCGCTGTCCTGTCTTTGCCATGGTTCCTCCTATGAACTGGATAACCTGTACACTGTATCGCATCATGTTCGGAAATGCCCCAGGGATGAGGGGGAATGCACGCGAAGGCGCGAGGTCGGGAGGGGAGGGACCCGTTTGAGTGGACGTGAGTCGGTCATGCGGCGTGTCCGTGCGCTGCTCGATGAGCATCCGGAGCGCATCTCGGGTGCGGCGGCGCTGTTCCTCGCCGTCGACCTGTGTGCGCAGCGGGCTGGTATCCATGATGGGGCGTCGTATATCTACCGGTATGGTCGTCATCAAGGTTACGACCTGCCGCCTTACCCACTCGCCGGATGCGGCGAGATACGTGGGTTCCTCGCCGACCAAGGGGTCCCCGATGTACCCTCGTGGTATGAGGCCATCGGGGTGCCGCGTGAGGTATACCGCGAGCTCCACCATTACCGTCTTCTCGTATGCCGCGACCCCTCCTACCGTCGCTGCGTCCTCCCGCTGGCCATCACCTGGCTCGACCGTCTCGCTCAGACGTCCGACCTTGACGAACAGGGGTATGCGCTTGCCAGGGGCGTCCTCGACTGCGTCCTCGAGGGCGTGACGCTTCCGGGAGGGACCTGGTTCCGATGAGGCGACCCGCTTCGACGGGAGGGGCTGATATTCGTCAAGGCCGCACGTCAGCGTGGCGATTGCCCAAGATGGGCTCAAACGCGGCGAGCTTTTCACTTTGCATTTCGGTGACGGATGTTATACTGTGCATGCCGGCGCGATGCCGAGTCGCGTCGTCCGCCATTTTCTCAATCCCACTTTCGTTACGTGCATCGTGGACTGGCATTGTCCCTGCGTCCGCATGCCGTCGCCCCTGTTGGGGGAATCGACCGTAGGAGGAATCGTGAAGTTCTTTCTGGACACCGCAGACCTGGACGAGATCGCCGAAGCAGCTTCGTGGGGCGTGCTTGCCGGAGTGACCACCAATCCGAGTCTCTATGCCCGCATCGGTGGTAGGCTCGATGATTTCGAGAACCATATCAAGAGGATCTGCGAGATCGTCGATGGTCCCGTCTCCGCCGAGTCGGTCTCGATGACACGCGATGAGATCGTTGCCGATGGTAGGCGACTTGCCGCGCTTGCCCCCAATGTGGTCGTCAAGGTTCCCACCATGGTGGAGGGCCTGGCAGCGACCCGCGAGCTGGCGTCCGAGGGCATCAAGGTCAACATGACGCTGTGCTTCACCGTGCCCCAGGCCATCATGGCCGCTCGGTCCGGTGCGGCGTTCATCAGCCCCTTCATCGGAAGGTTCGACGATATCTCCGAGACGGGTCTCGACCATCTCGGTGACATCATCGAGGCTGTCGGCAACTACGATTTCGGTCATCCTGTGGAGATCATCGCTGCATCGGTCCGCTCGGCGAATCATGTCGCCGAGGCTGCGCTCATGGGTGCCGATATCGCGACGGTCCCGTTCAAGGTGCTCAAGAAATGCGTCGAGCATCCCCTGACCGACCGGGGCCTCGATTCCTTCCTGGCAGACTGGGAGAAGGTCAAGAACGCATGACATCAGAGCAGCAAGATGGCACCGCTTCCGTGATGGAACCCACGGAGGGAGCCGCACCCGCAATCGAGTCCACGCCTTCGGATGGGGCCGCGCCTGCGGCTGATTCCATGCGCTCGGATGGCCCTGCGCCTGCAGATGGCGCCGTATCTCCGGAAGGGACCGCCATCTCCGCCGACATGCCGCAGCGTCGCAGACACCGGCCATCCGGCGCGTCCGCGAAGAGCCAGGGAACGTCGGGCAAGGGTGCTTCGAAGCAGGCGGACCGCAAGCAGGCATCCGGTGACAAGAAGGGTGCTGCGACCGAGGGGCGTTCCGGCAAGCAGCACAAGCAGGGGCAGGGCGATGACCGGTCCCACAGGAATCCCGTCAACAACCATGGGAGCCATCGCCGGTCCCGTCGGGGCAACAGGCGCGAGCCGGTCAAGCCGCAGGTGACCAGGGAGGACCTGGAGGCGCTCAAGGTCGTGGAGCTTCGGGCCAAGGCCGCCGAGCTCGATGTGAGTCTCAAGACCGCGAAGAAGAAGGCCGAGATCATCGATGTCCTCTACGATGCGATGGTCAAGGCCGAGGGCTTCGTCGAGATCGCGGGTATCCTCGATGTCCTTCCCGAGGGATATGGATTCCTCCGTTGCGGAGGGTATCTCCCCGGCGAGAACGACATCTATGTGGGGCAGAGCACGATCAGGCGCAACTCCCTGCGTCGCGGTGACTATCTCACCGGTCAGTGCCGTCCCGCACGTGACAACGAGAAATACCCTGCGCTCCACCGCATCGACACCATCAACGGGCATCTTCCCGAGGAGGTGCAGGATCGACCGCGGTTCGTCGACATGACTCCGGTCTATCCTGACGAGTGGCTCGTCATGGAGCATGGGAAGAACACGATCACGGGTCGCACGATCGATCTCGTCGCCCCCATCGGCAAGGGGCAGCGCGGCCTTATCGTCTCGCCACCCAAGGCGGGCAAGACCACGATTCTCAAGGACATCGCCGCCTCGATCTCGGCCAACAACCCCGAGGTCCATCTCATGTGCCTGCTGGTCGATGAGCGACCCGAGGAAGTCACGGACATGGAGCGTTCCATCAAGGGCGAGGTCATCTCCTCGACCTTCGACATGCCCTCGGAGAATCATATCGCAGTCGCCGAACTCGTCATCGAGCGCGCGAAGCGTCTGGTCGAGGACGGCGCCGACGTCGTCATCCTCCTCGACTCCATCACGAGGCTCGCCCGTGCCTACAACCTCGCGCAGCCCGCTTCGGGCAGGGTGCTGTCGGGCGGTGTCGACTCCACGGCGCTGTACCCGCCCAAGAAGTTCCTCGGAGCGGCGCGCAACATCGAGAACGGTGGTTCGCTCACCATCCTTGCAAGCGCCCTCATCGATACCGGCTCCAAGATGGATGAGGTCATCTTCGAGGAGTTCAAGGGCACCGGCAACATGGAGCTCAAGCTCGACCGCGACCTGGCGGATCGGAGGATCTTCCCGGCTATCGACCCGGTTGCCTCTGGTACGCGCAAGGAGGAGCTGCTCCTCGATGCCCAGGAGGCACCGTTCATCTGGGGCGTGCGCCGTATCCTCGCGAACATGAACAACACCGAGCGCGCCATGAACATGCTCATCAAGAGCCTGAAGCAGACTGACAACAACCAGGAGTTCCTCGTGCGCACCGCCCGCAAGGCGCAGGAGCGCGGGGGCAACGGGTTCGAGCTCTAGGACATGGTATCGGGAGGGACCCGTTCGTCCGGGTACCACATGCCGGATGAATGTGCCCGAATGCCTTCCAACGCTCAGGCGGTTGCACTCGTCTGCCGATGTGCTACCATGGCTAGGCCTATTCGCCTTGATCGGAAACCAAGGCACAGAAGAAGGAGAAGTTCAGCATGAAGAAGGATATCCATCCGGAGTACGTCGAGTGCACGGTTCGCTGCTCTTGCGGCAACACGTTCAAGACCCGCTCCACCAAGCCCGAGCTCCGCATCGAGCTCTGCAACGAGTGCCACCCGTTCTTCACGGGCCAGCAGAAGTTCGTCGACACCGGTGGACGCGTCCAGCGTTTCGCCGACAAGTTCGGCTCCGCTTCCCAGGCCGCCCTCGAGCGCGAGGCCGCCAAGAAGGCCGCCAAGAAGGCCGCCCGCGAGGCCGAGGAAGCCGCCAAGAAGGCCGCCCGCGAGGCCAAGGCCGCCGAGAAGGCCAAGCGCGCTGCCGAGTATGCGGCGAAGGCTGCCGAGGCGCCCGCTGCCGAGGAGGCTCCTGCAGAGGATGCTCCCGTAGCCGAGGATGCTCCCGTCGAGGAGGCCCCTGCGGAGGAGGCACCGGCTGCCGAGGAGACCGCCGAGTAGCACGAAACGTCATGGTCAACGGGGAGGACGCCCAGTTGGGTGGTCCTCCCCGTCGTGTTTGGCATCTCCCCGAAAGCGGTACCGGTTGGAACAGGGGTCGATTCCCGTTCCGCCCGGTACCGTGGCCCCCGTACCGGTTGCCGCCTCCTGCGCTTTGACCTATCCTCGGGCCATGTCCGAGGATGAGGTGCACGCGTCACGATCGGAAGGCTCCCATGCAAGTCAACCTGCTCTACCACACCCCCGATCCCGAGAGGGCTGTCGCCACCGCCGCACGTCTGTGCTATGCACCGGTCGGTGCGGCGGAGCTCATGGATACTCTCGATGACGAGCATATCCACAAGGTGCTCGCCACCATCATGCGAAGCGGTCATTTCTCCACCCTCGAGCATGCGAGCTACACGTTCGCGATCGACGGGGTGAGCCGGGCGATGACCCATCAGCTCGTGCGGCACCGCCTTGCGAGCTACAATCAGCAGTCCCAGCGCTATGTTGCCTTCAAGGACAAGCCGGAGTTCATCATGCCGGCCTCCATCGCGGCGGATGATGATGCGCGTGGTCTGTTCGAGCATGTCACCGATGTCATCTACGATGCATACCGCACGCTCGTCGACGCCGGTGTCCCGGCGGAGGATGCACGCTACCTGTTGCCCAATGCGGCGGAGACCAAGATCGTGGTGACGATGAACATCCGTGAGCTGCTCCATTTCTTCTCGACCCGTTGCTGCAACCGTGCGCAATGGGAGATCCGGGCGGTAGCCGACGCCATGCTCGAACTCGTGCGACCCACCGCACCCTTCATCTTCATGGATGCAGGTGCACCCTGCGTGCGCGGTGCGTGTCCCGAGGGTTCGATGAGCTGCGGGCATCCCCATGAGAGGGTCGAGCGTTCCTGACCCATCCTCAGGTCCTGTTGCTCTCGCTCCCGAAAGGCGCGCGCCCTTCATGCGGTCGGGAGCACGGAGGGGAGTTGGAGGCCGGGTTGAAGGAGTGCCCTACGGGGGCGCGAGGAACACGGAAGGCGAGGTATGGGCGAGCTGCGTGAGGCACAGAGGACCGAGGGGGTCCTCGTCCAGACGCATATCGGTGGACAGGCCCTGTTGGAGGGTGTCATGATGCGCGGCCGCTACAATTGGGCGGTTGCGGTCAGGCAGCCCGATGGGAGCATCTACACCGAGCAACATGACCTCGCTTCCGGGAAGGACAGGGCCTCGTGGATGCGCATACCGGTGATACGTGGGTGCGTCGCCTTCGTCGAATCGTTGGCGTTGGGGTACAAGGCTCTCGGAATCGCCGCCGACCATGCCTTCGACCTTTCGGAGGAAGGGGGACCTGCGGCTGCAGATGAGAGCGGGGACGCTGGTTCGGAGGGGGTCGGCCAGGGGATGATGGTCCTCTCGTTCCTCCTCGGGCTCGTCTTCGCCATCGTCGTGTTCATCGTCGCTCCCGCTGCGTTGACCAACCTCATCATGGGGGACTACACCGCCCATACGCTGGCTTGGAACCTCGTGGACGGCTGTATCCGCGTGGCGCTGTTCATCCTGTATGTCTGGGGCATCTCGTTCATGGAGGATATCCGGCGGATGTTCGCCTATCACGGGGCGGAGCACAAGACCATCCACTGTTACGAGCATGGACGCGAGCTCACGCCCGAGAACGCCCAGGGCTATCCGCGCCTGCATGTGCGCTGCGGTACCGCTTTCCTCGTCATGACCCTCATCGTGGCCATCATCGTCTTCTCGGTCGTGCCCGTCGGGCCCCTCATCGACCAGCTCGGCGTGACCAACCCCGTGGCGCGGCTCGTGCTCGTCATGGTGTCGCGATTGGTCCTGCTGCCCCTCGTCGCGGGTGTCTCGTACGAGGTCACCGTCAAATGGGCGGGCTCCCGACCGGATGACCCGCTTGTCAAGGTGGTGCTCTGGCCCGGCATGCAGATGCAGCGGTTGACGACCCGCCAACCTGATGAGGACATGCTCGAATGCGCGATCGTCGCCATGCAGCTCGTCATCGAACGCGAGGTGCAGGAGGCCCAGGTGCGCGGAATACACGCTGAGGGACTGCTGCCCTCCGATGACGGCAAGGAGCCTGTTGTCGCGTCGCCTGCTGCGAAGCACCCATGTGGGCATGCCTGCCGTTCCGTCCGTCGTGCGTTCGGGCCAGGTACGGTGCATGTCCGGCGCGACTTCCTCGAAGTCCCCTAGCGTCATATCCGTGCTGTGCTACCATCAGTCCCGCGAGGGTGGTCCGTCCCATCCACCGCGGACCCGTCGACCGCCTTTCCCGCGGTCCTCCCTCCTATCGGTCCTATTGCAGAGGAAGATGCATCATGCGTGAGAAACTTCAGAAGATCGTGGAAGCCTATGAGGAGCTCGAGCAGCATCTCGGCGATCCCGAGGTCATCGGCAATCAGAAGGAATACACCCGTCTGTCCAAGGAATATGCTTCGCAGGGAGAGCTCGTGGGCCTTGCACGGGAGTACCTTGGCGCTTGCGACGAGCTTGCGGATGCCAAGGAGATGCTCAAGCATGAGAGCGACCCGGAGATGAAGGCGTTCGCCTCGGAGACCATCGAGGATGATGAGCGCAAGCTCGCCGAACTCGAGGAGCAGATCAAGATCCTCCTCATCCCCGCCGACCCCAACGACGAGAAGGACATCATCGTCGAGATCCGTGCGGGTGCGGGAGGCGATGAGGCCGCCCTGTTCGCCGGTGACCTGTACCGCATGTACGTCCGCTTCGCGGAGGACCATCGTTGGAAGGTCGAGGGTATCGACTCCTCCGAGTCCGAAGCCGGCGGGTACAAGGAGGTCTCGTTCCGCGTGTCCGGCGACCGTGTCTACTCCGTGATGAAGTTCGAATCCGGCGTGCACCGTGTCCAGCGCATTCCCAAGACCGAGTCTCAGGGCCGTATCCACACCTCGACCGCCACGGTGGCCGTCCTGCCCGAAGCGGAGGATGTCGAGGTCGAGATCAACCCGAACGACCTGCGTATCGACGTCTACCGCGCATCCGGTCCGGGGGGCCAGTGCGTCAACACGACCGACTCCGCAGTCCGCATCACGCATCTCCCGACCGGGCTCGTCGTCCAGTCGCAGGACCAGAAATCGCAGATACAGAACCGCGAGGCCGCCCTGCGCGTCCTGCGCGCACGTCTCTATGAGCAGAAGCTTGCCGAGCAGCAGGCGGAGCTCGGCGCAGCACGCCGGAGCCAGATCGGCACCGGTGACCGCGCCGAGAAGATCCGTACCTACAACGGCCCCCAGGACCGCGTGACGGACCATCGCATCGGCTTCAACGGGACCTATAACGGCATCCTCCTCGGTGCGGGTGGCAACGGCCTCGCCGAGCTGACGACGGCGCTTGCCGCTGCCGACCGTGCCAAGCGCCTCGAGGAAGCGGTCTAGGTGGCGTCATCCGGATCTGGGACCTGGACGGTCCGGACGGCGCTCGATTGGATCGTCGGGTATCTGACGCGCAAGGAAGACGAACATCCGCGGCTCAGTGCGGAGTGGCTGCTCTCGGATGCCACGGGGCTTTCCCGGGTCGAACTCTACGCATACTTCGACCGGCCGCTCGATGCTTCCGAGCTTGCGCATCTCCATGATGGGGTGTTGCGTCGGGGCAGGGGGGAGCCGCTGCAGTACGTCTGTGGCGAGGTGGCGTTCCGTCATATCATCCTGCGGGCACAGCGTGGCGTGCTCATCCCCCGTCCCGAGACCGAGATGCTCGTCGAGGAGGGGCTTGTCGCGGTGGATGCCGCCTTGGCCGATCGCGGGGAATGCCAGGTGCTCGACCTGTGCACCGGCTCGGGTAACATCGCCCTCTCCATCCTCAGCGAGCGCGATGGCGTGCATGCCGTGGCGACCGATATCTCACCGCTCGCCATGAAGCTTGCGACCCGCAACGCTTCGGCACTGGGACTCGAGAAGCGTATCGAGCTCATCGGGTGCGACCTGGCGGAGGGCGTTCCGGCGGATAGATGGGGGACCTTCGACCTCGTGATATCCAATCCACCCTACATCCCCACCGACGAGCTTCGCAACCTGCCCCGTGAGGTGGGTGATTTCGAACCCGTGCTCGCGTTGGACGGTGGCCGTGACGGACTCGATGTGTTCAGGCGTATCGTGGAGGTCGCCCCCGACCTGCTCCGGCCCGGCGGCATGCTCGTGTGCGAGCTGCATGAGGAGACGCTGCAGGCGGCGGCCCGGCTCTGCGAGGGGTATTATGAGGATGTGAGCGTGGTGCGTGACCTCACCGGTCGCGAGCGTTTCATCCGTGCCATCCGTGTATAGCGTTCAGGTCATCGAGGGGAGGGCGTATGGGTCTGGTCCTGGAAGTCGATCGTGAGGCACCCTCGCCCGATGCCGTCGGCCTGGCTGCGAGCGTGCTCGATTCCGGTGGGGTCGTGGTGCTGCCCACCGAGACGGTCTACGGGGTCGCGATGTCCCCGTTCTCATCATCATCCGCGGAGCCTCTGTTCGTGCTCAAGCGTCGCGGACATGACCTTGCCATCCCCTGGCTTCTGGAAGACGCATGTGCCCTGCGGGTCTTTGCGGCGCATCTCCCACCTGAGGCGCAGAAGCTCGCCGACCGGTGCTGGCCCGGTGCGCTGACCCTCGTGGTCGAGGCATCGGATGCGGTTCCCCGCGCGTATCGGGCCTCCGATGGCACGGTCGCCCTGCGCGTTCCCGACCTGCCGTTCGTCCGGCAGGTCGCCGCTGCCTGCGGAGGGGCCCTGTGCGTCACGAGCGCGAACACGCATGGCTTCCCCGCTCCGAGCTGCCTCGAGGAGCTCGAACCGCGCATCATCGCCGGTGCATCGCTCGTCTTCGACGGCGGACCGGCACGGATCGGTGCCGCATCCACGATTGTCTCCTGCGTCGGTCATCGTCCGACCATCATCAGGGAATCGGCCATCGGAGCCGATGAGATAGAGAGGATTCTCCGTGCATAAGCTGCATGACTCGCTCCTGTCAGCGGATGGAAGGACCCCGCTTGCGCTTACCTGTTGGGAGGCCGACGAGCCGCAGGGGCTTGTCGTGCTCGTCCACGGTATGGTCGAGTACATCGAGCGTTACGACGGGTTTGCGACCGCTCTTGCCGACGCGGGCCTCACGGTCGTCGGCGGCGACCTGCTCGGCCATGGCGCCTCGGTGCTCTCGACGGAGGAGTGGGGGCATTACGAGCCTGGCAAGGGAGTCGAGCTTCTGCTTGCCGATGTCGGTGCGGTGTGCGACCGCGCACGGAAGCACCATGGAGGGGAGCTGCCCTGCTTCCTGTTCGGTCATTCCATGGGGTCCTTCATCGTGCGTTGCAGCATCGCCAGGCCGGACAACGGTTTCGCCGGATGCATCGTCTGCGGTACGGGGGAGCCGGGTCAGGCCCTTTCGAGGTTGGGCAATGGGCTTTCACGGACCATCGGGCTCCTTCGCGGGCCCCGTTATCGTTCGACACTCGTCAACAAGCTTGGGCTCGGCTCGTACAACAAGCGCTTCGAGCCGGCGCGGACCCCGGTCGACTGGCTGTCGCATAACACCGGTTCCATCGACCGTTATCTCTCCGATCCCCGGTGCACCTTCCAGTTCACCGTCGGTGGGTATGCCGAGCTGACAAGGCTCACCGCGCTTGCGGGGAAGGCCTCGACCTATGCCGCCACGCCCCGTGACCTGCCCATCCTCATCATCTCGGGTGCCTGTGACCCGGTCGGGGACTTCGGCAAGGGACCTGTGCAGGTGTACTCCTCCTACCGTCAGACGGGGCACGGGGATGTGACGCTCAGGCTCTATCCGGGGGACCGGCATGAGATTCTGCAGGAACTCGACCGTGACAAGGTCCACGGCGAGGTCATCGACTGGATCGATGCCCATATCGTGGGCGAAAGGGAGGTGTGTGGATGATGAGCACCGGAAGACGTTCTTCAGGGAAGCGCGAGACCTTCATCGTCGCGCTCGACCAGGGTACGACCTCCTCCCGCTGCATCGTGTTCGACCACGATGGACGGCCTCGGTCCATTGCCCAGAAGGAGTTCGCGCAGATCTTCCCGCAGCCTGGTTGGGTGGAGCATGATGCGCATGAGATCCTCTCGACGCAGCTGGGCGTCATGACCGAGGCGCTTACCATGGCCGGCCTGTCCGGGGACCAGGTCGCTGCGATAGGCATCACCAACCAGCGGGAGACCACGGTCGTCTGGAACCGGCATACCGGTGAGCCGATCCATAACGCCATCGTCTGGCAGTGCAGACGAGGTGCCCCGCTCATCGAACGGCTCGTCACGGAGGGCAAGGGGGAGTTCATCCGTGCGCGTACCGGGCTCGTTCCGGATGCGTACTTCTCGGCATCCAAGGTCGCCTGGGTGCTCGAGAACGTGGAGGGTGCGCGTGAGGCGGCCGAAGCGGGCGACCTGCTGTTCGGGACGATCGACACCTGGCTCATCTGGAACCTCACGGCGGGTGAGGTCCATGCAACCGACTACACCAACGCTTCCCGGACGATGCTCTTCAACATCCATACGCTCGACTGGGATGCCGATCTGCTCGAGCTCTTCGACATCCCGTCTGCGATGCTGCCCGAGGTCAGGTATTCCAGTGATGATTATGGGGTGACCGCGCATCCTGCCGTTCCCGGTTCCATTCCCATCCGCGGGGTGGCGGGGGACCAGCAGGCCGCGCTCTTCGGGCAGTGCTGTTTCTCGGCCGGACAGGCCAAGAACACGTACGGTACCGGCTG
>OMSY01000158.1 GCA_900313875.1 uncultured Actinomycetes bacterium | reverse complement strand
TCCTCGACGTCACCGAGGTCGAGATGGGCGAGACGCGCGGTGTAATCAGCCCGCAAGAGCTCGAACCTCCGCCGCAGCACCTCGCTGTCAAGCCCCTGCGCCCGCACGGAACCACGCCATTCGAGCGCGTTGAGACTGCGGATCGTCTTGTGGAAATCACGCTGCATCGGAAGCTGCTGCAGGTCATCGAGAAGCTGCGCACGCTCCTCGTCGCGCTCCGAGAGGCAGAGCGCGAGGAGCTCGCTCCCGCCCACCTGATCATACGAAGCCGCTTCGAGGGTCCCGGCGAGGATGTCGAGCTCGCGCAGGCGCGATGTCCGCGCCTGGAGCCGTCTCAGGTCCCGCGCGACACGACGCTGCTGCTTGCGCTTGAGGTAGGGCTGGATGAAGGAGAGCAGTGAACGGGTGGTGCGGAGAGAGACCCGGAATGCATGGAGGGTCTCCGGGTCCTCGGGGTTGTCGAGCAGGCTCCACATGGAGGAGGAAACCTTCCGCGCGGACTCCGCCATCCCCTGCTCCAGCTTGACGAGCGTGCCCCACCGCGATGTCTGCGGAGCCTGTGCGAACCAGATGAGCTTGGGGTCGACGGGTTCACCGTTTCCATCCTCTTCGAAGGAGAACGCCGCGACAGCGCCCTTGCCCAGATGCTGCTCCGTCCCCGCAAGCACGGCGAAGAGCCGTTCCATGAAGGGATTGTGCCCCACCGCGATGATGTTGCCCGTCGCCTGGCAGAACTCCCCGAGGAACAGGTTGATGTCATCGCCATAGAGGGAGGCGCGTTTGTAGATGGTGTCGCATCCCACCTTCATCGCGACCACCTGGGCGGTCTGCAGCGCACGCACTGCCGGGCTGCTCCAGATCGACAGCTCGTCGTAGGCGTCGAGCAGGGAGAGCGAGCGGTCGAGAGAGGCGCGGAGAGCGCGCCATCCAGCCTCGGTGAGCTCGCGTACGCTGTCCTCGACACCGGGCGCCCGGCCCTCTGCCTTCCCGTGCCGCACAAGCACCAGCAACCTTGTCATCGACCTACCTCCCAAACCATGGCCATGCCCGATCCAGCGGGCGATGCCCCTATGATATCAATTGCACGATGATGCGTCGCGATTCGTACCCAAGCGTTTTGCCATGGTCGCGATGGAGAGCCGGGCGGGAAGGGGCTGCCACCATGGATCCCCGAGGATGCGGAGCGCAGCCGCATGGCATGGTGGAGTCCCGTCGGACCCCTGATGGAAACACGTCAATCGAGCTACCCCCCCCCCAGCGGAAACCAGGGTCGAAGCCGGATCAGCGAACGGGCCCTGTCAGGAATTGCAATCGCAATTTCCTCATTTGTGCTGGTAAACGGGCTAAAACGCTGTCAAGCGGTCGCCTTTTCGCGGTTTTTTCACCAAATGGTGAAACTGTTGCCAAAAAGTGCTTGCACTCTGCGGATATGAAGATAGTATGGGGACTGGACCGGAGCACGCGCACCCCATAGACCATCCCTTGGTCGTGCGCGCCATCCCCTGCTTCGGTCCCCTGGGAAACAAGCCCGCGGCACCCCTGTGCCGCGGGCTTTCCCATGCCCTGACAGCCATGATGCGGGCAAGCGGATGGATGCCGACGCATCTGTCAGGCGTGACCGCTGATTTTACACGCTCATCCCCTGCGTGTCACGAAGTCGGGCTTCCACGAGCGCAAGCGGAGAGCGTTGCTCACGACGAACACGCTCGAACAGCTCATTGCCGCTGCAGCGATCATCGGGTTGAGGTTGACACCGAGATGCGAGAAGACCCCTGCGGCGACCGGGATGCAGACCGCATTGTAGAACAGGGCCCAGAAGAGGTTCTGCTTGATGTTGCGCATCGTCGCACGTGAGAGCTGGATCATGGCGGGCACGTCCTCGAGGTCGTTTCGGATGAGGACCGCATCGGCTGACTCTATGGCCACGTCCGTCCCGGCACCGACCGCGATGCCGACATCCGCACGGGCGAGTGCCGGCGCATCGTTGATGCCATCACCCACCATGGCGACCGTGCCATGCTCGCTCAGCTCCCTGACCTTCTGTTCCTTGTCGGCAGGCAGGACATCTGCGATGACGTCATCGGCGCCGACCTGGTCCCTGACCGCCTCGGCGGTACGGCGGTTGTCACCCGTGAGCATGACGGTGGAGATGCCCATGGCCTTGAGCTCGGCCAAGGCGCGGGCACTGCTCGGCTTGGGAACGTCCGACAGCGCGATGATGCCGGCAAACATCCCCCCGGCTGCGAAGAAGAGCGGCGTGGCACCCTTCTCGGCAAGCCTTGCAGCCTGCTCTGCGGCATCCCCGAGCTCGATCCCATGGTTGTGCATCATGCGCTCGTTGCCCGCAAGGCACTCGTCACCATCGATATCGCAAAGAACCCCCTCACCGGGCACCTGCTTGAACTCGAAGAGATCGTGCTCTGCCGCGAGCGCATCGGCATCGGGGACATGGGCGCAGATGGCACGTGCAAGCGGATGTTCGCTTCGCTGCTCTATGGTGACCGCCAGCTCGAGCAGCTGGTCCGCCTCGAGCCCGTTCGCGGGGACGACATCCGTCACGACCGGCTCCCCCGTGGTGATGGTCCCGGTCTTGTCGAAGACGACGGTCTGCACCGCATGCGCGGTCTCGAGCGTCTCCGCCGACTTGATGAGGATCCCATGGCTCGCACCACGACCGGTGCCCACCATGACCGCCGTGGGGGTGGCGAGTCCGAGTGCACAGGGGCAGCTGATGACAAGCACGGTGATGGCATGCTTGAGCGCGTTCTCGAACCCACCACCGACAAGCAGCCAGACGGCAAGCGTGACGACCGCGATGCCGATGACGACCGGGACGAACACCCCGGCCACCTTGTCGGCCATGCGCTCGATGGGTGCCTTGCTGCTGGTGGCATCATCCACAAGGTGGATGATCTGCGCAAGAGCGGTCTCATCCCCCACCCGCGTGGCCTCCATGACGAACCAGCCGCTGCGGTTGATGGTGGCGCCCGTGACAGGACTGCCCACCTGCTTCTCCACGGGGATGCTCTCCCCCGTGAGCGCGGATTCATCGACCGTGCCCACGCCCTCGACCACCGTGCCATCCACCGGGATGCTTGCACCAGCCTTCACGACGAGACGGTCGCCCACCCGCACATCCGCGACAGCCACCTCGACCTCCTCGCCATCACGCAGCGCGATCGCGGTCTTGGGTGCGAGGTCCATCAACGCCTCGATGGCGCCGGTCGTCTTGCCCTTGGCACGAGCCTCGAAATACTTGCCGAGCGTGATGAGCGTGAGGATCATCCCCGCAGAATCGAAGTACAGGCTGGTCGCAGCGGAACTCGCCGCTGCCGGGTCGCCCGCACCGAGCGAGACGCCTATGGAGAAGAGCCCGTAGATGCCGTAGACGAGCGAGGCGGCAGAGCCCAGTGCGATGAGGGAGTCCATGTTGGGTGCCCGGTTGACGAGCGACTTGAAACCGCGCGTGTAGAAGACGGAGTTGATGAAGACGATGGGCACCACGAGCAGGAACTGCGCAAGCGCATAGGCCATCGTCTGGGTCGGCACCATGGGGTCGAGCGGCAGGGGCCAGTGGAACATATGGCCCATGGCGAGGTAGAACAGCGGAACACAGAGGATGAGGGATGAGATGAGCCTCCGGCGCACCTTGTCCGCCTCGGCCTCGCGCTGGTCTGCAAGGCCCTCCTTGGCCACCGGCGCAGAAGCGCCGTCAGCACCCCGCACGACAGCGCCGTAACCGGCCTTGGATACGGCATCGCAGATCGCGGCGATGGTCTCGTCCGAGCCATCGAACACCACATCCATGCTGTTCTTGAGGAGATTGACGTTGGCCTCCTGGACGCCCGCGACACCGGAGGTCGCCTTCTGGACACGGGCCGAGCAGGCAGCACAGGTCATACCCGTCACATCGAACGTCCGCTTCATGCCTTGTTGGGCTTCGCAAGCGCACAGGCACCGCATCCGCGCTCCTGAAGCCCGCTCCCTTCAAACCATTCGGGGGATACCTTTCATCGGAGAGTATATCCGCAGGAAAACAACGCCAGCACACGAACGGTGGGCGGTGGTTTGGCAAACCTAAGTGGTGCCCTTGCCCTTTCCTCACGTCACGCGTCATCCGCAAATCCTACACACCAGATACGGAACACGCCCCTCCTTGGCCGTCCCCCTATACTGGTGGGCGACAGCACAAGCGAAACGAGCCCCTCATGCACCCATCGTCGACGGAAAGGCAGCATATGACACGGCAAGAGCCTGATTACGCGAACTGGATCAACTCGGACCTCGTGGATGCGGTCGCGGGAGGAGATGTGCCACGCCCGCAGGACGACTTCCATGCTGCAATCAACCATGACTGGCTCTCGACTGCCCAGATGAAACCGGGAGAACCTTCGATGTCGGCCTTCCGTGAGCAGATGGAGGAGGTCGAGCAGCAGGTGAAGCGCATCCTCGCCGATGAGAATCCCCAGAGCCACGTCGGCAAGCTCGTGCATCGACTGTACACGGCGCTCCTCGACATGGATGCCCGCAACGCACTCGGCATGGCACCGGTGCTCGGGCGCCTCGAGCGGCTGCAGCGCGTGAGCACGCTCGGGGAACTCACCGCCTTCCTCTGCGACGGGGGATGGCGCCTTACCACCTCCCTGCACGCCAACGAGGTGTTCGCCGACAAGCGGGACAGCCTGAACAACGTGGTCTACCTCGGACCCGACAGCTTCTCGCTCGTGGACGCCAACGAGTATCGTGAGCGCACGGCGCAAGGCGACCGCACCAAGGCAGCCAACGACGCCTATCAGACCGCGCTGCTCAAGAAGGTCGGGTTCGATGAGGATGCGGCGGCGGGACTCGTCGAGAAGGCCTTTGCAGTCGAGAGCCTGATCGCAACGGCCTGTCTCGGTGCCGATGCCCCGGGGCGCGATGACTTCGAGGAGATCACCTACAACCCGCTCACCCGCGAGGAGCTCGAAGAACTCTGCATCACCTATCCGCTGCCCAGTCTGCTCGATGCGATGGAGGTCGGCTCCTCGCGCAAGTTCGTCCTCGAGGAGCCTGACTGGCTCGCACGCATGAACGAGGTCTACATCCCGGAGAACCTCGAGGGACTCAAGGCGCTGCTGCTCGTCCGGATGCTCATGGATGCCGCGCCGTTCCTCGACCAGGACTGTTCGGAGCTCACCGAGCAATGGCGCGCTGCACGTCTCGGCTCGCAGGGATCGCGTCCGCTCGAGAAGAAGGCCTACGACCTCACCAGTGCGCTGCTCGGCATGGAGATCGGGCTTCTGTACACCGAGCGTTATGTGACAGACGGAACCGTCGCAGATGTGGAGCACCTCATCGCGCAGGTCATCGACACCTACCGTGCGCGCTTGGACGAGACGGACTGGCTCAGCCGCGAGACGCGTGACAAGGCCGTGGAGAAGCTGGATGCGATGACCGTCAGGGTCGCACGGCCGAAGAGCTGGCCACCGTTCGAACAGCTCGACTTCACCGATGATGCCGACCTTCTGGAGCTCACGCTGGCCATACGCGATTTCCGCCATGCTTGCCGTGTCGAGAAGGTCAACAGGGAGGTCGACCGCGAGGAGTGGCTCATGTCACCGCAGCAGGTAAATGCCTACTACCTGCCCACGGACAACTCCATCAACATCCTCGCAGGCATCCTCGGCGGCGTCTTCTACAGCCCGGATGCCCCCATCGAGGAGCGCATGGGCGGTATCGGGATGGTCATCGGCCACGAGATCACGCACGCCTTCGACAAGTCGGGCAGCAAGTACGACAAGCACGGCAACCTCGGTGAGAGCTGGTGGACCGATGGGGACCGTGCCGCGTTCAAGGAACGCACCGATGCAGTCGCGCGGTATTGGGACGGCATCGAGGTGCTGCCCGGCAAGACCATGGACGGGAAGCTCACATCCGGCGAGAACACCGCAGACCTCGGTGGCCTGATGTGCATGGCCGCCATCGGGCACACGATTCCCGGATTCGACTGGGCTGCGTTCTTCGCCGCCTATGCACGCAACTGGCGTACCGTGGAGTCACCGCTGCTCGCGGAGTTCCTGCTGACGAACGACGTGCATGCGCCTGGGCACCTCCGCACCAATGCAGCGGTGCAGCAGCTCCCGGAATTCCATGAGGCTTACGGTGTGAGACCCGGCGACGGCATGTACCTGCCACCCGAAATGCGACTCAAGGTCTGGTAGGGAGTGCCACCGTCACCGGCATCGACCACGCAGAAAGGGGCTTTCCGGTGGAACGGGCTGTGTCCCCTGTTCCACCGGATCCTGTCAAGCAGAAGGAGAAGGCCGTCAGCGTCCGAAGAAGCCCTTCTTCTCATACGGCTCGCTTGCGAAGCCCGTGACCCGGTATCCGGTTGCGCCGATCGTCTCGGCGATGGCGGCTTCATCGAGCTCGACCTCGGAGATGATGACGGTCTCGCCCTTCGCATGCGAGGAGCTGACCTTCTTGATATCGAACTTCGCGCGGATGGCATCGTTGACATGCGCCTCGCACATGCCGCACATCATACCGTCAACAGCCACAGTGGTCTTGAACATGGCAAAGGACCTCCTGTCATCGTGATTAGGCTCGCCTTATTATATCCGATGCGAACCTCCTTTGCCACAGCATGCGGGCTGGAACGGGATCGGTGCGGGTAGTGGGACAGGGAGCCGGCCGGTGCATCCCAGCCCCACTTCCCGCACCAGCCAGTCCCCGATGGTGGCAGATTGGCAACGGATTCGCCCTGAGTCACGCTCAGCGCCTTTTCCCACGGAAACGTGGCATGCATTGGGCTATCATTCGCACAGATGCACCATCTCAACGCACTCGACAGGCAGGGACTCATCGTGATAGAGATTCGAGAGATCTGCAAATCCTACAAGTCGGATTCCTTTGTCCAGAATGCGCTGGACAACGTCTCCATCGTCTTCAGGGAATGCGAGTTCGTCGCCGTCCTCGGACCCAGCGGTTCAGGCAAGACGACGCTTCTCAACGTGCTGGGGGGTCTCGACCATGCCGACTCCGGCGACATCATCATCGACGGGGTCTCCACCAGGAACTACAAGAGCAGTGACTGGGATACCTATCGCAACCATCGCATCGGTTTCATCTTCCAGAGCTACAACCTCATCCCGCATCAGAGCATCCTGAACAACGTCGCACTCGCACCGACGTTGTCAGGCGCATCCCGCGAGGAATGCCGCACCCGCGCCACCGAGGCGCTCGTCAAGGTGGGCCTTGCCGACCATATCAACAAGAAACCGAGCCAGCTGTCGGGTGGCCAGATGCAACGCGTCGCCATCGCACGTGCACTTGTCTGCGACCCGGACATCGTTCTCGCCGACGAACCGACCGGAGCGCTCGACACCGAGACGGGCCTGCAGGTCATGGATCTCCTTGCCGAGATCGCACGTGACCGCCTCGTCATCATGGTGACCCACAACCCGAACCTGGCGGAGCGGTACGCGACCCGTACCGTGAAGCTGAGCGACGGGCATATCATGGACGACGACAACCCGGTGGTGCCCGATGGGGCGCCGTTCTCCGGGGCACCTGATGGAACATCAGATGCCGGGGAAACCGACGCGATACCGGTCGCCGCGCAATCTGCGGGGATGACAGCCAACGGGGAAGCCGATAGGGCGCCTGCCACCCTGCCAATCGAGATATCGGACGGCATGGGACCCGATGAGGCCTCCACACCCACAGAACCCCTTACGAGGATGACCACGCCCGCCCTGGACAAGGGCCGCAAGGCGTCGATGTCCTTCCGTACCGCGCTCGGCCTGTCGTTCAGCAATCTCATGACCAAGAAGGCGCGCACGATACTCACCGCATTCGCCGGGTCCATCGGTATCTTCGGCATCGCCGCAATCCTCGCGCTCTCCAACGGGGTCAACGACCATATCGACAAGGTCGAGGAAGACACCTTGTCCTCCTACCCCGTCTCGATAACGAAGACGAGCTATGATCTCAGCAGCCTGATGGGCGTATCGAGCGACGACGAGGACGAGACGACCGTCACGCCGACCCCGCAGCCCGATGCGAACCCGGACCTCATCCCCGAGGTACCCATGATCTCCGACATGTTCGCCTCCATCGAGAACAACGACCTGGCATCGTTCAAGACCTACCTCGAGAGCGGGCAATCCGATGTCTACGACCATGTGAACACCATCCGCTACGACTACGGGGTGGTACCTCAGATCTTCAAGAGCGACACATCCGACGGGGTGGTCCAGCTCAACCCCGGACCGATGGAGAGCCTTGCCAGCAATTCCATCAACTCGAGCACGGCTTTCGCCTCGAGCGGCATGACCTCCAACTCCTACCAGGAGATGATCGAGGACCGCGAGCTGCTCGATGAGCAGTTCGACGTCGTACGCGGCCGTTGGCCGGATGCCGCCGACGAATGCGTGCTCGTGCTCACCAGGAGCGGGAAGCTCAGCGATTACACGCTCTACAGCATCGGCATCCTCGACCCCAACGAGTTCAAGGAGCTCGCCGAGAAGGCGATGGACTCGCAGGATGTCGAGATACCGGACACCAAGGTCGATTTCACGTTCGATGATGCCATGAACCTCACGTTCAAGGTGGTGCCACAGGCAGATTGCTACCGCTACACATCGGATACGGATACCTGGACCAAAGCCACCGAGGACGACGATTTCATGAAGGAGCGGGTCGAGAACGGGCTCACGCTCAAGGTCGTCGGCATCATACAGCCCTCGGCCACCACCAGGTCGCCCTCGTTGACGGAGGGCATCGCGTACACCCACGCCCTCACGACCACACTCATCGACAGGGCTGCGCAATCCGATATCGTGAAAAGCCAGCTCGAGAACCCGGATGTCGACGTCTTCACCGGCAAGACCTTCGATGAGCTGAAGGATGAGAACCGGGGCGCTTTCGACATGAGCAGCCTCTTCTCCGTGGACGAGGCGGCCCTCGAGTCCGCCTTCAGCTTCGACACGAGCGGACTCGACCTGAGCGGTTTCGATGCGGATATGGGTGACCTGGACCTGAGCGGCATGGACACCTCGCAGCTCGCGAACACGATGCGCAACGTGCCCCCACCGGACTTCTCGTCCCTCGGGAACGCCGAACTCTCGGCAAGCGACCAGAAGGCCGTCTCCGACCTCGCACAGGATATCGCCCGAGGGTTCATGCCCTACTGGTACGAGCAGCATCCCGGTGAGGCCATCACCGAGAACACCGACTTCTCGAAGGACTTCCAGAGCTATCTGGCCACGGAGAAGGTGGCGGACCAGATGGCCAAGATGCAGGTCATCGCGGGAGCCGCCCTCCAGCAGCAGGTCACGCAGGTCATGCAGGACTACATGGTCAACACCTACCAGCCCTACATCGAACAGGCGATGGCGCAGATGATCCAGCAGATGGCACAGCAGATGGCTGCCGCGATGAGCTCGGGCGTCCAGCAGCAGATGCAGCAGCTGTTCTCGCAGATGGGAAGCCTGTTCTCGGTGGATGCGGAGGCCTTCGCAGGGGCGCTTCACTTCAACATGACCCAAGACGACCTGACGAACCTGCTGCAGAACTATCTCAATGCCGAGCAGCTCTCCTACGACCACAACCTGACCAAGCTTGGCTACGCGGAGGAATCCAGTCCCCAGTCCATCAACCTCTATCCCATCGATTTCAGCCACAAGGAGCAGGTGCTCAAGATCATCGATGGCTACAACGAGCAGATGAAAGCACAGGGCAAGGACGACCAGGTGATCTCGTACAGCGACATCATGGGTGCCCTCATCTCGTCGGTCACGGACATCGTCGACATGATCAGCGCCGTGCTCATCGCCTTCGTGAGCATCTCCCTGCTCGTGAGCTCGATCATGATCGGCATCATCACCTACATCTCGGTGCTCGAACGCAAGAAGGAGATCGGTATCCTACGCGCGATGGGCGCCTCGAAAGGCAACATCGCCAACGTCTTCAATGCGGAAACCGCCATCGAGGGCCTCGCCGCCGGCCTGCTCGCCATCGGTACGGTGTACCTGCTGTCGATACCGGTGAACATCATCATACGCAACAGCCATCACGTACGGCATATCCTGCACCTGCCGGTGACCTCTGCAATCGTTCTCATCCTCATCAGCATGGCGCTTACCCTCATCGCGGGAATCATTCCCTCCCGCAAGGCGGCCAACCGTGACCCGGTCGAGGCGCTTCGGGGAGAATGACGGATGGCATACTGGCCCGGGGACGAGTGTGTCATCCGTGGGGCAATGTGCCATGTGGGGGCCCAGCGGCCGTGCCTGCGTCAGTCGCTCAGCGCTCGAGCAACCGGTGCCTGCCGTTGAACCGCTGCATGGTCTCCTCGAGACCTTCGGTGACAAGACAGAGCACTGCATCAGCGGCGACCTCGCAATCCGCACGCTGCGCCTCAAGAACCTCGCCCTTGAGACGCTGCAGCACATAGTCGGCACCGGGCATGCGCCCCGGAGGCGTGCCGATGCCGATACGGACCCGGAGCATGTCCTTGCTGCCAAGACGCTCGTAGATGCTCTTGAGGCCGTTGTGGCCCGACGCACTGCCGCCACGCCGCACGCGCACATCGCCCGGAACGAGATCCATCTCATCATGGACGACGATGATATGTCCCGGGTCCACGGAATAGCGTCGCGCAAGCGGGCGCACGGCTGAACCGGAGAGGTTCATGAACGTGAGGGGCTTCGCAAGAACCAGCTCATGCCCCTCATGGGACACCTGAGCGGTCAGCGCACTGTCCTGGGACTTCCAATAGCGCGCACCGAGACGCTCCCCGAGGATGTCCGCACACATGAAACCGGCATTGTGACGCGTGTCGCGATACTCGTCGCCCGGATTGCCGAGGCAGACGACGAGGTATTCCGCATCCGGCTTGGAGAAAGGACCCACGTGCCGCCCCTACAACGCGAAGTCGGGGTCGAAGAGCTCTGAGATGCTGTCGTTGTTGAAGACGTTAGCGATGGCGCGGGCGATGAGCGGACCCACCGTGATGACGTTGATCTTGGCTGTCCGCTTCTCGGGCGGGATGGGCACCGTGTCACAGAGCACGACCTCCTCGATGATCTCGCACCCCTCGAGGCGCTCGACCGCGGGTCCTGAGAGCAGGCCGTGCGTCGCACAGATATGGACGGACTTGGCACCAGCGGTCACCAGCGCCTTCATGCCGGCAACCATCGTCCCAGCCGTATCGATCATGTCATCGTTGAGAATGCAGTTCTTCCCCCTGACATCACCGATGACGCTCGTGATCTCGGCCTTGTTGTGCGCAGGACGCCCCTTGTGCATGATGGCAAGGTCCGCATTCACGAGGTCGGAGAGCTTCTTGGCGGCCTTCGCGCGCCCCACGTCAGGCGAAACGACGCACAGGTCCTCGATCTTCTTGGCGTTGAAGTAATCGGCGAAAAGGGGAAGTGCCGTGAGATGGTTGACAGGGATGTCGAAGAAGCCCTGGATCTGACCCTGATGCAGGTCGATGGCGATG
>OMSY01000141.1 GCA_900313875.1 uncultured Actinomycetes bacterium | reverse complement strand
GTCCCACGACCACCGTTCCACACTGCTGGCCGGACTGCGGAACGGGGAACCCCCGGTGAGACAGCGTTCCCGTCCTCCCGGTTGCCCCCCAGGGCCAAGCGTTGACATACCGTGAGCTGCACGTCGGTGAAATGCAGCATTTGTCGGATTTTCAACCTCTAACCACGCAAATACCTTCAGTCTGATTTAAGACGCCTTCTGTATCATGCGCAAACATGAGGGAAGGAGGGAAACCATGTCAGGTTTCCAGGACCGTTTCAAACGCCGCGAGAAGAAATACCGTATAGACGAACAGCAGTACCGGGCCGTGCGCGACTACCTGGCACACACCATGCGACCGGATGACCATGGCAGCTGCGAGGTTCTCAGCCTCTATTACGATACGCGCCTTTTCCAGCTGATAGAGCATTCCATATCGAAGCCCACCTACAAGGAGAAGCTCCGCATCCGCAGCTATGGTGTCCCCGAACAGGACGCCTGCATCTTCATCGAGATCAAGAAGAAATACCGCGGCGTCGTCTACAAGCGTCGCGTCCCGGCTTCACCCCGCGCCGCCTTCGCATTCATGGCGGGCCTGCCGTTCGATGAGGCGATGCGGCGCTATCCCATCAGACCAGACGCACGGCCCCATCAAACGAACCCCTGGGTGAACGCGCAGATCGTCTCGGAGCTCACCTATATGCGCGACCATTACGAGGGTCTGGCACCAGCCATGCTCATCGCCTGCTTCCGCGAGCCCTTCGTCGCACAGGACGGAAGCGACCTCCGCGTCACCTTCGACGCCGACATACGCTGGCGCACCGACCGTCTCTCGCTCACGGCGGGAAGCGACGGTCACGCCCTGCTCCCCGATGGGGACCGCATCATGGAGGTGAAGACGGCTGCGGCCATCCCCCTCGATTTCACACAGGTGCTGGACGATGCGGGGATCCTTCCCCGGTCGTTCTCCAAATATGGAACCGCTTACGTCGATGCGGTGAACGATGGGATGCTCGACCTTCCAACCGCGTCCATCCCCCAACCGACAGCATTTCCGCAATGCGGATAAGACGGACGGATCCACCAGCCCACCACGAAAGGAGCAGATAGATGTTGGAATCCATCTATTCGGGGGTCAGCGCACAGGGAACCACTTTCGAACTCGAAAGCTTCCTCATCTGCAGCGGCGTTTCCCTGTTACTCGGACTCGCCATCGCATATATTTACCGTTTTCGTAATCCAGCATCGAAGAACTTCATGGTAACCCTCGCCCTGCTGCCCGTGATGGTGCAGATGGTCATCTGCATCGTCAACGGGAACATCGGTGCAGGTGTCGCGGTGATGGGCGTCTTCAGCCTCGTCCGCTTTCGCTCGGTACCGGGCAGCGCGAAGGACATCGGGAGCGTCTTCTTCGCCATGGCGGTCGGCCTTGCCTGCGGGATGGGATACGTGGCGCTGGCCGCATTGTTCACGCTCATCGTCGGTGTGGCGAACATCGCCTTCATGCTGAGCCCCATCGGCACACACCGTGGACCCTCGCTCGAGAAGAGCCTGCGAATCACGATTCCCGAGGAACTCGATTACACCGGCGTGTTCGACGACATCTTCGAACGCTACACGACGCGGACGGAATGCGTGCGGGCGAAGACCATCAACATGGGAAGCCTCTTCCAGGTCGAGTACGAGATCCAGCTCAGGGATGCGAAGCTGGAGAAGCGTTTCATCGACGAGCTGCGTGTACGTAACGGCAACCTCCCGATCGTCTGTGGACGACTCGAGGAACGGGTGGAGCTCTAGGCACGCGGTGCCCCTATGGCGACGGCACATGCGGCGCATCCCCTGCCGGTGCTTGCCTTGGGACAGCTGTTCCCACAGAATGAACCCATGGCCGAAAGGCCCGAACCCCATGCCGACATGACGTCTGGAGGTCCCATGAAGGTCCTGCTCATCAACGGAAGCCCACACAAGACCGGTTGCACGAACCGCGCCCTCGAGGAAGTCGCGTCCGCACTCGAGGCACGGGGTATCGGGACCGAGATCGTCTGGCTCGGCAACGGTCCCATCGGCGGCTGCCAGGGATGTGGGTACTGTTCCAGCAACGATACCTGCACCATCGACGACATCGTGAACGATATCCGTCCCAAGGTCGCTGCGGCAGACGGCTACGTCTTCGGATGCGCCGTTCACTATGCCGGCATGACGGGCAATCTCCTGGGCTTCATGGACCGGCTGTTCTACACCGCATCGTCCGACCTCGCGTTCAAACCGGCTGCGGGTATCTGCAGCGCACGTCGCGGTGGCACGACAGCGACCTTCGACCAGATCAACAAGTACTTCACCATCAACCAGATGCCCGTCGTCTCATCCTGCTATTGGAACATGGTGCACGGCGGTAACGCCGCTGATGTCGAGCAGGACAAGGAAGGGCTGCGCACCATGCGCACGCTGGGCAACAACATGGCCTGGCTGCTCAAATGCATCGAGGCGGGCCGCGCGGCCGGACTGGACGTCCCGGAACCCGAGCCACCGGCACGGACGAACTTCATCCGCTGAAAGGATGCCGGACGAGGCGCGTGGCCTCGAGACGCACGCTGGGATACGAGCACGTGAAGCATGTCGCGGGATGGCGGGGTTCCGTAATCCCGCTTCCCTTGTCACATGAACTCGACGACACCGGTGTCAAGATGGTAGACGGCACCCACGACCTGCAGGCCATCCTGCTGCTCCTCGCGCCTGATATCCAGGCTTTCCTCGATGCGGGCGATGCTGTGCTGCACGTTCAGCTTGCAGGCGGCAAGGTCGTCGGTCTCGTCGCCGATGGCATCCTTGATCTCGTCGGTGACGTATTTGATATGCCCGTCGGTCTCGCCCTTGATGGCAGCGGTGACCGCACCGCAACGCGTATGCCCGAGTACCACCACGAGCTTGCAACCGAGGTGTTCGGTCGCATACTCGATGCTGCCCAGCTGATGGGCATCGATGATGTTGCCCGCCACGCGGATGACGAAGAGTTCCCCCAGCCCTGCGGAGAACATGCTCTCGGGAATGACACGCGAGTCCGAGCAGGCGACGATCACGGCATACGGCTGCTGTCCATGCTCATACCCATGCAGACGCATCTCAGGTGAGACGTCGCCTACGCTGGTACGGGCATCCAGGAACGCCTTGTTACCCTGCTTGAGCCTTCCAATCGCCTGCGCTGCATCAACGCCGTTGGTGGTATGTCCCATGATGTACCCCCATCCAGTCCGTGCGGTCGTTCCCCGCATGATACCGTGGCAAGGACGAAGCCGGGCAGCTTGTTCGGTTCCCGGTACG
>OMSY01000003.1 GCA_900313875.1 uncultured Actinomycetes bacterium | reverse complement strand
CTCGAAGAGCTCGAGGACCTGCAGAACGTCTATCACACGATGGACATCACCGACGAGATCGCCGCAGCGCTCGAAGAAGAATAGCGGTCGGCATCTATCTGCTCTCGCGGGGCGCGCCGAATCGGGCGCGCCCCTTTTCTATGTGCATCCCTTCATGGTGCTAAACGATTGCGTGGTGTCTGAACGCGCCTGATACAACAAGCGTTCGGGGCGTACATGGCACCGAAACGGGATGTCTTCCTCCCGAGTATCGAATGCTTGGCTTTTCATCGGAGTTTGCGTATACAATGAAGCCATGACATTGTGAAAGGAGGGCTTCCATGTGGCCTTTCAATGACTCGAATTCAATTCGCTTCATACGCGAGGGATTGCGCGTGAAAGACGACGACCTCGCGCGCGTCATGGCGGGCGAGAAGACGTTGCTGTTCGATGGGGCTATGGGGACTATGCTGCAGAATAACGGTCTTGCTGCAGGTGAGCTGCCCGAACTGCTGTGCCTCCAGCAACCCGATGCCATTACGTCGATCCACCGCGCGTATGTCGAAGCGGGCAGCGAAGTCGTCACGACCAACACCTTCGGCGCCAACGCGCGCAAGCTCGGCGGTGCGGCCGAGGTTGCCGACGTGTTCGATGCCGCCGTTGCTTGCGCTCGCGCGGCGGGAGCGCGCTATGTCGCCGCCGACGTGGGGCCGACGGGTGCGCTCATCTTCCCCATGGGCGATTTGTCGTTCTCGGAGGCGTACGACCTGTTCGCAGAGCAAGCGCGCGCCATCGAGAAAACCGATGCCGACCTCGTTATCATCGAGACGATGGCCGACGTGCTCGAAATGACGGCGGCGGTGCTGGCGATCATGGACGAATGCACGCTGCCCGTGTTCGCGACCATGACCTTCACGGCTTCTGGCAGGACGTTCCTTGGAACGACGCCGGGCGATGCGGCTCTCGTGTTGGCGGCGCTCGGCGTCGATGCGCTCGGGGTCAACTGTTCGGCGGGTCCCGAGGATTTGCAACCGGTCGTGAGCGCCATGGTGGAAGTCGCACCGTGCCCGGTGATCGTGCAAGCAAATGCCGGCCTGCCGGAAGTGGTCGACGGGGAGACGCGTTATTCGCTCACGCCCGAAGAGTATGTGCGCGATGTCGCTCCCATGATCGATGCGGGCGCGTCCATCGTCGGCGGGTGTTGTGGAACCAATCCCGATTACATACGCGAAGTCGCGCACCTGCTGGATGGGCATGCGCCGTCTCCGCGTGCTATCGATTGCGCGCGCATTCTGGAACAGGCTCGCGAAGTTGCCGATGCCGGTAGCCGTGATGCCGATATCCTCGCCGAGGTGCTCGACGCCGCGGATCGTGCCGCTTTACGACAAGCTTTGGCTGACGAGTACGACGAAGACTGACGGGATTCGCGGAGGGCGGGCAGCTGAAAGAATCGGAAATGCTGCGCGCCTTGCCGAAACGGCGTGTGGCTGGCCCGTTTCCCCAATTGCAACCCGGTTTTGCCGCATCGCCCCGTCCATCGGGTATGATGTAGCGTAGCTAATCATTTAACGGCAGCTTGGCAGGGCGACTTCCAGAGTACATGAAGGCGGCGTGGCCATGTTGCGTGGCACGAGCGGGGAGGTCTGCGTATGTTCTGTACGAAATGCGGCGCTGAGTTGATGGATGGAGCCCGCTTCTGCATAGCGTGCGGAAGCCAGGTGTTCGTCCCGGAAGACGAGGCCAAGCAACCCTACCAACAGCAGGGGCAGCCCTACCAGCAGGCCTACCAGCCGCAAGTGCCCTCTCAGCCTTCGGCATCGCAGGGCGCTCCGAAGACCACGTTCATTCTCATCGGTGCCATTGCGGCAGCACTGGTCATAATCGGCATTCTCGCGTTCGTGTTGCTCAGTCCTGGCGGCGACAAGGCCTCCACGGCGTCCGCTTCGGCTTCATCTGCGGCGGCATCTGCGCAATCTGCGTCAGCTCAAGCTTCCGGCGCAACCGCGTCGGGAAGCGCGGCGGCGTCCACCGTTTCCAACGGCTCGGCAAACACGAGTTCCAACCAGGCAGCTCCGGCGAGCTCCGCGAATGCCGCCCCCGCCCAAGTGGGTCAATCTCCCGCCCCGGCAAACAATGCGAACGCATCGGGCGATTACGTGCTCTCCGACTCGGCAACTCGTTACTACTCGCGTTCCGA
Source organism: uncultured Actinomycetes bacterium (assembly GCA_900313875.1). Taxonomy (GTDB): domain Bacteria; phylum Actinomycetota; class Coriobacteriia; order Coriobacteriales; family RUG844; genus RUG844. Next base: position 642 of record OMSY01000003.1, on the reverse strand, counting down.
GCTCGAGCGCATGGACCTTCACAACCTCTACCTTGCGCGCAATGAGATTTACGCGCGTCATGGCCGGGGTTTCAAAAACCAGGATCTCCAATCGTATTTCAACTCCAAGAACTGGTATGTTTACCGGTACTCCCCCGAACAGTTCGACAGCATGGCGAGTCCTTTGAACTCGTACGAATACGAAAACGCGAACCTCATGCTCGAGGTAGAGAAGGCGCGCAACTCGCCCTACATTTAGCGAACAGGAAAGGAAACAATGAACAAGAAGCTTTTGGCAACCGTATTAGCAGCAAGCCTCGCGCTGCTCCTGTTCGGCTGCTCCTCGACGGGGTCGAGTTCCGTCTCGTCTGCATCTTCCGAATCGGAAGGGCAGTTGGTTGTATCGGATATCGCGGCATCTGAATCTTTGTCCAGTTCGACGTCGGAATCGGCTTCCGATGCGAGCAGCGGCGCATCCAGCGATGCGGCCGCCGAAGCTTCATCGGGAAGCTCAGCGGCAAGCTCGTCCGCCTCGGCAAGCGCTCCGTCCGCAGATGCGTTGCGCGCGAAACTCAACATCTGGGAAGACTACCGCGCGAGCTTCGTGCACGGCGACAAATCGGCGGCTTACCAGAAGTACATCGTGTTGCACGATACGGAAGG
>OMSY01000203.1 GCA_900313875.1 uncultured Actinomycetes bacterium | reverse complement strand
TGCGGTGAGTGCGACTCCTGCATCCGGGTGGCGCACCGTACGCATCCCGATGTCCGCATCCTCTCCCCGGAAGGCGCTTCAGGGTATGTCATCGAGCAGGTCCGCGAACTCAACCGCGATGTCTTCCTGGCGCCGATACGTGCGACGCGCAAGGTCTACCTCATCCAGCGGGCGGACCTTCTCACCGGCGCTGCGGCGAACGCGTTCCTCAAGACCCTGGAGGAACCGCCCGATGACGTGGTCTTCATCCTCCTCGGGCGCGTGCAGTCGAACATCATGGAGACCATCCTCTCGCGTTGCCAGGTGGTGCTCTTCAGGCGCATCCCGGAACAGGGGGCCTGCCGGTATCTCGAACGCTCCACCGGTGCGACGGCCGAGCAGGCACGTATCGCGTTGGCAAGCGCCGCAGGCTCGCTCACGAGGGCACGGGACTTCCTGGTGCTTCCCTCGCTCAAGGCCCTGCGTGCACGCACCATCGAGGTGCTTTCCCGGCTTCCCGATGCCGACGACCTCGATGTGCTCGAGGCGGCGGATGAGCTCCTGGCAGCCGTGCGGTCCCCGCTGGAGGGGATCAAGGAGCGGCAGAAGCGCGAGCTTGATGAAGGCAGGGATTATTTCAGCCGGGGAGTCATGAAGCAGCTCGAGACACGGCAGAAGCGGGAGCTCTCGAGTGCCGAACGTGACAACCTGCAGGACATGTCCCGCATCATGGGGACATGGCTCGAGGACTGCCTGATGCTCCTGCAGGGCAGGGCAGGGTCCGTGGTCAACACCGACGTGCGCATGCAGCTGGAATCCGTCTCGGCCCGGGCCGAGCTGGCCGGCATCGCCAAGGCGTATGCCGCATTGGAGACCGCACGTGGGCGAATCTCCTATAATGTAACCCCACAGCTGGTCATCGAGGCCATGCTGTTCGATATGAGGAAGGCTTTCCAATGACAGAAGTGGTGACGGTGAAGCTCCGTCATGATATGAAGCTGCGTTGGTTTGTGACCTGCGACCCCAAGCCGCAGACGGGCGATCATGTCATCGTCGAGACCGACCGCGGCTGTGAGATGGGGTTGGTATGCGAGGATGTCTGCGAGGTATCCGACGAGCAGATTGCGGAACTCCCGAGTCCGCTCAAGCCCGTGAAACGGGTCGCCACCGATGAGGACCTCGCCCGCGCTGACGAGTTGGCGGAACGGGCCGAGGAGACCATGCCCCTGTTCCGCGAGCTCGTGGACAAGCACGGACTGGACATGAAGCCGGTCCGGGTCGAGTACCTGTTCGACGGCGACAAGGCCGTGTTCTACTTCTCGGCGGAACAACGGGTGGACTTCCGCGACCTGGTCCGTGAGCTCGCGGGCAGGCTTCATCTGCGCATCGACATGCGGCAGATCGGCGTCCGTGACGAGGCCCGTATGGTCGGGGGTATCTCCCATTGCGGGGAGGAGCTCTGCTGCACCCGTTTCGGCGGCGAGTTCAAGCCCGTGTCCATCAGGATGGCCAAGGAGCAGGACCTCCCGCTCAACCCGGCAAGCATCTCCGGGGTCTGTGGGCGTCTGATGTGCTGCCTGCGTTACGAGTTCGAGGTCTACAAGGACTTCAAGTCGCGTGCCCCCAAGAAGGGCGCGCTCATCGATACCCCTCTCGGCAAGGCGAAGGTCTGCGAGTTCAACACCCCCGAGGAGACCGTCACGATGCGTCTCGAGGATGGCAAGCAGGTCACGGTCCCGCTCGGGGAGATGTCGCTGCCCGAGGATGCGGAGCCGAACGAGGAGGGGAGGCTCCCCCGTCCCTGCATGGTCGACCGCGAGACCCTCGAGCGTCATGCGAATGCGACCATCGCCATGGCCCTGTCGGCACTCGACCGCGAGAAGGATGGCGGGCTCGAGGACAAGACGGCGGACCATGCCTCGGGGAGGAAGCCCCGCAGCCAGCGCAGGCGCAGGCAAGGCACCCAGACGGGTCGCGCCCCCGAGGACGGGAAGGACCGGGACGCTCCCGTCGAGGGCAAGGCCAAGGCTCCTGCCGAGGCCGGCAACGCCGGTCAGGACGGTCAGAAGCGGCAGAACGGTCGGCGACGCCGTCGTGGCCGGGGTTCCGGTGGCGCGGGCAAGGCGTCTGGCGAGGGTGGACAGGAGCAGAGGGATGGTGCCCGGAAGTCCCAGGGTTCCCCGCAGGGGAAGCAGGACGGGTCCCCGCAGCAGAAGGGGGCACAGCCTCCCGGCAACCATGAGAAGCCCAGGCGTCGCTCACGCGGCCGTGGCCATGGAAGGGAGGGCGGTGAAGGCGGCGCCCCGGCGCATGGCTCCGATGCCGCCAAGCCCAAGGTGCGTCCCGGTCAGCACTCCAGCGGCATGCGGAACGCCCGTGCCCAGGGTGCCGGCCATCGTCCTGATGGTGCTGGGCATCCGCAGGGTCCGTCCGACGGCAGGAGGACCCCGCGACG
>OMSY01000013.1 GCA_900313875.1 uncultured Actinomycetes bacterium | reverse complement strand
TCAAGATAGCCGGGGCGAACGCCCTGCTTTTCCTGGAAGTTGGCATGGGCGACTGCAATCATGAGCTTGATGCGGTTGAGCTGGTTGACCTCGCTCGCGCCGGGGTCGTAGTCGACCGGAACGATGTTCGATTCCGGATACATCTTGCGCAGCGCCTTGATGACCGCCTTGCCCGTCACATGGTTGGGAAGACAGGCGAAGGGCTGCGTGCAGACGACGTTGGGCACTCCGCTTTCGATGAGCTCCATCATCTCCGCGGTGAGGAGCCAGCCCTCACCCATGGAGTTGCATGATTGGATGATGCGGCTCGCCTTGTCACGCAACTCCAGGATATGCGACGGCGGGTCGAACCGGTCGGAACGCTTGAGCGCTCGGGCGATGGGGGCCCTGCAAGCGTTGATGAACCCGATCGCCGCGTGCATGGCAACCGCCGAGGAGGCTTTGGCGCCGATGATGCGCTGATTGATGCTGCCGGTCATGGCATAGAGGAAGAAGTCGAGCAGGCTCGGGACCACCGCCTCGCAGCCCTCGGATTCGATGACCTTGATGATCTCGTTGTTCGCAGTGGGATGGAACTTGACGAGAATCTCCCCCACGACGCCGACGCGCGGCTTGCCCCGGTCGTCCACCAGGGGCAGCGCGTCGAAGTCCTCGATGATGCGCTTCGCGTCATGGATGAAGCTCCGAGGTGTGTAATGGGCCATCTGGGCGCAGCAATGGTCCATCCATCTACGGTACAACGCGTCGGCGGAACCGGGCTCGGCCTCGTAGGGGCGCGTGCGGTAGAGGCACTGCATGAACACATCACCGAGCAGGATGCTTGCGAATGCCTCGATGGCCATCCTCGGCGTGATCCGGAGGCCCGGGTGCACCTCTCCAAGGTTCTTGAAGGAAAGTGCGATGACGGGGATCTTCTCCAGCCCGACATCTTTCAGGGCACGACGGATGAGCGAGATATAGTTGGTCGCACGACAACCTCCACCTGTCTGCGAGATCATGAGCGCGATCCTGTCGGTATCGTACTTGCCCGACATGACCGCTTCCATGAGCTGACCTGTCGTGAGGATGGAAGGATAGCAGATGTCGTTGTTGACGTACTTGAGACCCGCCTCGACCGCACCATGGTCGACGGAGGGAAGCACCTCGAAATCATAGCCCCCGTCACGGAACGCCTGCTCGAGCAACTCGAAATGGATGGGGGCCATCTGGGGAACGAGTATCTTGTAGTTCTGCTTCCCCATCTCCTTGGTGAAGTTGTGACGCTGGAACACCGTGCTCTTGAACGGCCTCGTCGGTAACAGGTACGGAAGCCCGCGCAGCAGGCTGGAAGGCTTCACGGTGCCCGCCTCGGTGCTGTTGCCGTCGCAGCAATCGGCACCTGGGCACTGCAGTGAAGCGCAGGCGGCACAGGCATCGGGACGGCCCTGCACCGTCTCGGAAAGGCCGAGCATCGCACGGGCGGTCTCGACCTTGTTGTCCTGCCCTGTCTGCTCCGAACCGTTCTCGCGGTCACGCAGGGCAGCCAGCAGGGAGCGCACGCGGATGCGCGCGGCGCCCAGGCTCGAGACCTGGTCGATCTTGAGCACCGTGTAGACCTTGCCCGAGGCCTCGAGGATCTCCTGCACCTGGTCGGTCGTCAGCGCGTCCAGCCCGCACCCGAAGGAGTTGAGCTGGATGAGGTCGACGTTGTCGCGGGTGGTCACGAACTTGGCCGCGGCGTAGAGGCGGGAGTGGTACATCCACTGGTCGTAGACGCGGAGCGGTCGGTCCGGGCGCGCGAGGTGCGCCACGCTGTCCTCGGTGAGCACCGCCAGCCCGAAGCCGGTCAGCAGCTCGGGGATGGCGTGGTTGACCTCGGGGTCGAGGTGGTAGGGCCGGCCGGCGAGCACGATGCCGTGCGTCCCGGTCGCGTCCATCCAGCGCAGCGTCTCCTCGCCCTTGGCGCGGACGGCCGCGTGGAAGCGGGCGTCCTCGTCGAGCGCGGCGTCGAGCGCGGCGCGGACCTCGGCCGGGGTGGGGGCCGGGGGCGCGCCGGGGCCGGCGCC
>OMSY01000014.1 GCA_900313875.1 uncultured Actinomycetes bacterium | reverse complement strand
CTGATCGTCCTGTCGAAGCAGGCGGGACTTGTATGCCACCCCTCCACGGGACATGAGTCAGGCACCCTCGTGAACGCCCTTATCCAGCATTGCGGCATCGAGAACCTCGGGATGCTGCAGGGCGAGGACCGTCCCGGTATCGTGCACCGTCTTGACAAGGACACCACCGGGTTGATGCTGGCGGCCAAGACCGATGAGGCGCAGGAGGCCCTTCAGGACGGTATCCGGATCAGGAGCATCGACAGGAGATACCTTGCCCTCGTCCATGGGAACATCGCACCCGACACGGGCCTCATCGATGCCCCGATCGCACGTGCGCCCAAGATGCGGATGAGGATGGAGGTCTCCGAGTCACCCAATGCCCGCTCGTCGGTCACGACCTTCACGGTGCTCGAGCGCATCGAGGCCGCGCGTGATGACCAGGGGTACACGCTCGTCGAATGCAAGTTGTACACCGGCCGCACCCATCAGATCCGTGTCCATATGGCATATATCCATCATCCCTGCGTCGGCGACGAGCTCTATGGCTCCAAGCACACGCAGGCGGACAGGTGGCTGCACCGGCAGTTCCTCCATTCATATCGACTCGAGTTCGATCATCCCATCACCGATGAGCATCTCGTGTTCATCGACCCGCTGCCAGATGACCTGGTCAGCGTACTTGCCTCCCTGCATGAGCGCGGCTTCACGAGAACGGGAAGGGGGGAGGAGCTCGCCTCCATCCTTGACGATGCATGAGTCGGGCAGGACTGATGCAGGCGTCTGCCAGGGGTCCCGGGGATGCGCCTTCACGGGAAGCAAGCTTCCAGTTCCTCCATCCGTCTTCATCTTGCGCTATGATGCACCCGTACCTTTAAGGACGGTCCAGCGAGGCCGACAAGGACAATCGATGCCGTCCCGATGAGATGTCGACGCATCTGTCGGGGATGAGGTCAGCATGCCCTCGCCTCGCAGGCGGGGGCATTGTTTTCGCCTGCAATCGGGAGGCGGTATCGGGGAGGAGTGTGAAGATGGCCCGTTATGCGACGAAGGCCGTGGTCATGGACGATCGGGACATCGGTCGTGCCCTGACCAGGATGGCCCACGAGATACTCGAGGTGAACAAGGGTGCCGACCATATCGCCTTCATCGGTATCGTCACAAGGGGTGACCTGCTTGCATCCGAACTTGCCAAGCGCATCGAGCAGATCGAGGGCGTGCAGGTCCCCGTGGGAAAGCTCGACATCTCCTTCTACCGGGATGACCAGCGGATATCCCTGTCTCCGGAGGTCCATCGTACCGAGATTCCCTTCAACGTCGAGTCGTACGATATCGTGTTGGTGGATGACGTGCTCTTCACCGGGCGCACGATCCGTGCGGCACTTGACGCGCTCATGGATTATGGGCGTCCTCGTCGCATCGAGCTCGCCGTACTCGTCGACAGGGGCCATCGTGAGCTTCCCATCCGGGCCGATTTCGTCGGGAAGAACGTCCCATCGTCGCTGAACGAGCAGGTACGCTGCTTCCTCGAGCCCATCGACGATGAGAGTGCCGTCCGCATACTTGCGAAGGGCGAGGGCGAGCGTGCTGGCTCCGCGCCGTTGCCCAAGAAGGGAGATGATGCGTGATGCTCTCGTCCCGCAGCCTGCGTACGATCCAGGATCTCTCGGCTGATGACATCATGCTCGTCCTCGAGCTTGCCCGTCGGTTCCGCGAGATCAACGAGCGGCCCATCAAGAAGCTTCCCTCCTTGCGTGGCCGCACGATCATCAACCTCTTCCTCGAACCGTCGACCCGTACCCGTACGAGCTTCGAGATCGCTGCGAAGCGGTTGTCGGCCGACGCGATCAACATCTCCGGTTCGGCAAGCTCGACCGTCAAGGGCGAGTCGATCACCGATACCGCGGAGACGTTGTCGGCCATGAACTGCGACCTGCTCATCTGCCGTCATCGTTACGCGGGGACGCCCCACCTCCTCGAGCAGCATCTTGCCTGCCCGGTCATCAACGCGGGCGACGGCAAGCATCAGCATCCCACCCAGACCCTGCTCGACCTGTTCACGATACGGGAGGAACTCGGCGGTATCGAGGGCAAGACCGTGGG
>OMSY01000133.1 GCA_900313875.1 uncultured Actinomycetes bacterium | reverse complement strand
TTCTTCGACGAGGAGGAGTGAGCGGGTGACGGTTGCTCTCGGGGCATGGCCTGTGCGCTCACGTTCCCTGTGTTCCGTCAACCGAAGAGCACGTCACTCCCTACACAAACCGCTGGATAGGTGTTAGACTACGTTTCTGTGACTGTGGGCGGAAGGACTCTGGCCGCGAGTGCCGGAAGTCGCTTCCCATGGAGCACAGCCACCCGTGTAAAAGGTTTTTCCGGAAAGGTCGAGGACAGAAGATGGCAGTACCCAAGAGAAAAATGGGCCGTATCAGGACCAACAACCGTCGTTCCGCAAACGATGTGGCCGCTGTACCGGCTCGCTCTGTCTGCCCGCGTTGCGGTGCAGCAAAGCTTCCGCACCACGTATGCGGCAACTGTGGCTTTTACCGCGATCGCGAGATCATCGAGGTCGAATAGCCAGAACGTACGATACGTATCGATATCGTTGGAACCGGCCCCGCAGGAGCCGGTTTCTCTATGAGGAGGCATACATGGCATCGGAAATCCCCATCACGGTCTGCGTGGATGCCATGGGTGGCGATGATGCCCCCGAGGTCGTGGTCGAGGGAGTGAAGCTCGCTCTCGGGAAGGATGAGGGCCTGCAGGTACTCCTGGCAGGGCAGGAGCAGGTCGTCGTACCCTTGTCCGGGGCTGACGAGCGGGTGATTCCCCTCATCTGCTCCGAGGTCATCGAGATGGATGAACACCCGGCAGCCGCCGTCCGCGCGAAACGGGATTCCTCCATCGTGGTCGGCTGCAAGGCGGTGAAGTCCGGTCGTGCGCAGGGGTTCTTCTCCGCCGGTTCCACTGGGGCATGCCTTGCCGCGGCCACGTTGAACATCGGGCGTATTCGGGGGATCCGTCGTCCTGCGCTTGCCTCGGTCATCCCGACACCGACCCATCCGGTCATCCTCTGCGACCTTGGTGCGAACGTCGATTGCAAGCCGGAGGACCTGTTGCAGTTCGGCCAGATGGCCCGGATCTATGCCCAGATCGTCCTGGGGAAAGACTTACCATCCGTCGCCTTGATCAACAACGGTACCGAGGAGACCAAGGGCTCGCAGCTGACTCAGGAAACCTATCGGCTGATGGAGGGGTCGTTGCCCGGTTTTGTGGGCAACGCCGAGGGCGGCGATGTGTTCGCGGGCGCCCATGATGTCTTCGTCACCGATGGCTTCACGGGCAATGTCCTGCTCAAGACGCTCGAGGGTAGCACCAAGGGCGTTTTCCGGCTGCTGCGGGATATCATCCATTCGAGCCTGAAGACGAAGGTCGCCGGTGCGCTCCTCCAGTCCGAACTCCGTCGCCTGCTCACGACCTTCACCGCCGATGCGCAGGGGGCTGCGCCCCTGCTCGGCGTCTCGTCGGAGGTGTTCGTCGGGCATGGTTCGAGCAATGCCGAGGCGATCGCCAACGGCATAGACCAGACCGTGCAGGCCGTCAGACGCGGTCTCGCTGCCCAGATAGCTGCTGTGGCGACCGCTCCGACAAAGGGATAGAATGGCACGTATCCATCGTATGAAAGGACTTGATATGGATCGTGATACCGTTTTCGGGATGATTCGGGACATCGTCTCCGACCAGCTCGGCATCGATGTATCCGCGATGACGTTCGAGACCTCCTTCGTGGACGACCTCGATGCTGATTCGCTTGACCTTCTGCAGCTCGTGACCGCGATCGAGGACGAGTTCGATATCCAGGTTCCCGATACGGAGTTCGAGCGTATCGTCACCGTGGATGATGCGGTCGAGGCGATTGCGCGTCTCAAGGCTGGCGACTAGCGCTTCGGGAGGCTTGACCGGTGACGGATCATGGTGACAGGCAGGTCCCCTTGGAGCAGATCGCGCTCGTCGAGCGGATCTGCGGATACGAGTTCACGGACAAGGCGCTCATAGAGGCGGCGATCACCCATCCTTCGGCTGTCGAGGATGGCCATGTCGAGCATTCCTATGAACGTCTCGAGTTCCTCGGGGATTCGATACTCGGTGCCATCATCGCCAACGAGCTGTACATGCGTTTTCCCGAGATGGACGAAGGTGGCATGACACGCATCAAGGTGTCCGTGGTGTCCGGGTCCACCCTTGCCCAGGTTGCAGGCGACCTGGGGATCACCGATTGCATCGTGTTCGGGGGAAGCGAGACGGGTACGGGCAAGCGGGGATTGCATTCCGCGCTCGAGAACGTCTACGAGTCCATCGTCGCCGCCCTCTTCCTCGATGGCGGTCTCGACGTTGCGCGCGCCTGGGTCCTCAGAACGCTTGACGCACATATCGACCCATGCCTGGCTGTCGAGCCGGAGAATCCCAAGTCCGCCCTGCAGGAGCTCCTTCAGGCCGACCGCATCACCCCGACATACGAGACCATCGACATCGATGGCCCTCCTCATGCGCGGATCTTCACATCCAACGCCCTCGCGAAGGGGAAGGTCATCGGGACGGGGAAGGGCTCGAGCAAGAAGCAATCGGAGGCCAAGGCTGCGCTCGATGCGCTTGAGAAGCTCGCGCACCAGCGTTCAGATGCGAACTGACGTCCCCATGCTCATGGCAGGTGGCAACCGATGTATCTGAAATCTCTCGTTCTCAAGGGTTTCAAATCATTCGCCGACCGGTCGGTGCTCACGTTCGAGCCCGGTCTCACGGTCGTGGTCGGTCCCAACGGCAGTGGGAAGTCGAACATCTCCGACTCCATCCTCTGGGTCCTTGGCGAGCAGAGCGCCCGGCAGCTCCGCGGGCATTCGATGGAGGATGTCATCTTCTCCGGTTCCTCGGCGCACAAGCCGGTGAGCATGGCGGAGGTCGACCTCGTCCTCGACAATTCCGACCATATGGTCCCGCTCGAGTTCGACGAGATCGCGATAAGCCGTCGCATGTACCGGAGCGGTGAGAGCGAGTACCTCATCAACGGGGCTCCCTCGTTGCTCCGCGACATCCTGGACATCCTCCATGACTCGGGAATCGGCAGGGAAGCGCATTCGATCATCTCGCAGGGGACGCTCTCCCAGGTACTGGATGCGAGGGACATCGACCGCAGGGCCCTGATCGAGGAGGTCGCTGGCATCCTCAAGCACAAGAAGCGCAAGGAACGTGCCGCACGCAAGCTCGGGTCCATGGAGGCCGCGCTCGACCGTGTGCATGATGTGGCGAAGGAGATGGACCGTCAGCTCAAGCCACTTGCGCGTCAGGCCAAGCGGGCGGAGCAGTACGGGGTCCTTTCCGCAGAGCTCGGTGAGCTCGAGCTTGCGCTCGCCACCGATGACCTGAGGTCCCTGCAGAAGTCCTGGGAAGCCCGCGAGAAGGAGGAGAAGGAGGCCTCGGCCGCCATCGAGCTGGCGCGCTTGCGTTATGGGGAATGCGAGCATGAGCTGGAGAAGTACCAACGTGCCCTTCAGGAGAAGGGCCTGTTCGTCGGGAACCTCGCGGAGCAGCGCTCGCGCTGTCAGTCCATCATGGAGCGCCTCGACGGCAACATGCTCCTGCTTGAGGAGAAGGGCAACAACATGGTTGCCCGTACGAGCGACCTGCGGAGCACCATCCATCAGTCCAGGTCGCAGCTTGAGAAGGATATCCGGGAGCACGAGGTGCTCTCGCGGGAGTTCGGGGACGCCAAGGTGCGGCTCGGGGTCCTCAAGGGGAGCTTGGCGGAGCACGAGCAGCAGTCGCGGGAGCTCCATGAGCAGCGTCGCGCCTCCGATGAGGAGCATGCGCGTCTGTCCGCCGACCTGCGCAAGCGCAACCGGACCATCGACGACTGCAAGGCCGAGATCGAGCGGTACCGGACGGCTGCACAGGGGCTCGATGCCGAGGACGCCTTGCTTGCGACGCGCCTCGACCAGCTTGAGGAGACCCGACGCAGCACGGATGCGGAGCAGGGTCTCAAGCGCGTGAAGCTTCAGGAGCTCGAGCAGCGGCTCGAACGGGAGTCACGTGAGGAGTCGTTGTCACGTGACCGCGTTGCCGACTGCACACGGGCTCTCGAGGCTGCTCAGAGCGACCTGCGTTCCCGGCGCGACCGTCGTGATGCGCTCCGTGCGGAGCTGGCAGGTTTGCTCGAGGTCGATCGGGCCATCGAATCCTCGACTCCTGCCCGGAACTGGGTAAACGAGCATCTTGACGAGCTCTCGGATGTCAGCATGCAGGTCTCCCGTCTCTTCAGGGTCCCGCGACGTTATCAGATGCTCATCGAA
>OMSY01000017.1 GCA_900313875.1 uncultured Actinomycetes bacterium | reverse complement strand
TTCGCGGCACTGCTCGCCACGCTCGCCGTCCTGCTGGCCGCGAAGGAGGGCGCTTCCCGTCGTCGGGCACTCCTCGGTGTCCTTGCCTTGACGCTCGCCGTGAACGGCTTCTACTTCCTCGCGGCAGGCGAGGGCGGGCATGGGAAGATGCAGACCCCGCTGGCTGCTGCCTACACGAAGCTGACATCTGGTTCGGTGGACAGCGTGCTCCTCGATGCCGATGATGATTCATGGTGGCGCTACGATGCCGCGCAGGTCTCCATGGACGCGCATGCCCCCATGAACCGCGTCCCGAACAACAGCCTGGTTCTCGGGCTGCACGGCATCGACTTCTACAACAGCGTGTATGACAGCAGCGTCGATGCGTTCCATACCGAGCTCGCCATCGCTGGTGACGACATCAACTTCAGGTACATGAACCTTCAGGGGCGTGCCGATCTCATGGCACTGCTCGGTGTGAGGTATTACGCGTATCGCGATGATGGGACCGATGCGGCACCGTACGGGTTCACGCTGGGGGAGGGGAGTGCTCAGCGTACGGTCCTCGGGGTGGACTATCGGCTCCTATCTGCCGATGCTTCGCTTCCCATGGGCTATTGCCTCGACAAGGCGATCACGCGCGAGGAGTACCTGAGCCTGTCGCCCCTGCAGCGTCAGCAGGCGCTCCTGCAGGCGGTCGTGCTGCAGGACGTCCCTTCCGGTTCCGATGCCGGCGCGCAGCGTGTCGACGTCGGCCAGCTGGAGTTCGGGGACCGGGAGGTTCCCTTCACGGTGACTTCTACCTCCGGTGTGACGGTCGATGATGGCCGTTTCATCGTGCAGGGGCCGGGGGCCTCGGTCACACTCGACCTGGACGGGGTAGCCGATGCCGATACCTACCTGTACGTCTCCGGTTTCAGGTACCGGGGCATGAAGCCCTCCGAGCTCGTCTCCGAGGAGGCCAGGGCTGCTGCGACATGGTACCAGCGGGCGAACCTGTGGGCGCAGGACCTCTCGTATGATGCACCGGCGACCTATGAGGTGGCGGTGAAGAGCGATGTCTCCCCCATGACCGGGTACATCACCAACAGCGCACCTTCCTTCCATATGTACGGGGGCAAGGACACCTGGTTGGTGAACCTGGGCTATGCCGAGGATGCGGCACGGTCCGTGACGCTCGTGTTCAGCCATTCCGGTGAGTACTCCTTCACCGACCTGCGCATGCTGACCGAGGCGCATGACCAGCTGGCAAGCTGGATGTCGGACCGATCGCGTATGGTGCTCGAGAACATGGAGCTGGGTTGCAACCGCCTCTCGGGGACCGTCGACCTCGATACCCCCCAGACGCTGCTCATCACGACGGCTCATGGTGATGGCTGGACGGCATCGGTCGATGGTGAACCTGCTGAGCTCCTCCGGGCGGATACCGCGTTCATGGCGCTCGACCTCACGGCAGGTCATCATGACATCGAGCTGCGTTACCTCACGCCGGGTCTGAGAGCCGGTCTCATGCTGACGGGGGCAGGTTTCGTTGCGCTCGTCCTGCTGGTGGTCGTCCTCCGGAGGAGGCGTGCATGAGTGGGTTCATGCACACGATGTCAAGGGGATGCTGCCGGGACCGGCTGGGATGGTGCCCCGCGTTCCCCAGGACCAGTGTGCCACCCGGGAGGCATGATACGGTTCGAGAGCCGTCGGATGGCCCTGTCCCATGGAGACAGGGCACGGAAGGAGGATGGGTATGATCTCGTTCAACAAGGCACCGTTCACGGGCGCCGAGTTCGGTTATATCCAGCAGGCGATCGATGGTCTGAAGATATCCGGTGACGGTCTGTTCACGAAGAAGTGCAGTGCGTGGATCGAGGAACGCTTCGCGGCGCGGCGCGCCCTGCTCACCACCAGCGGCACGAGCGCGCTCGAGATGGCTGCGGCATTGTGTGACCTGCAACCGGGTGATGAGGTCATCCTGCCCTCCTACACGTTCTCCTCGACAGCGACCGCGTTTGTCGGCCAGGGTGCGCGCCTGAGGTTCATTGACATCCGACCGGATACCATGAACCTCGACGAGAACCTCATCGAGGCGGCCATCACGCCACGGACCAGGGTCATCGTTCCCATGCATTACGCTGGGGTCTCCTGCGAGATGGACACGATCATGCAGATAGCCCGCGACCATGGCCTGCGGGTGGTCGAGGATGCGGCGCAGGGCGTCATGAGCACGTACCATGGCCAGGCACTCGGCACCATCGGCGACTTCGGGTGCTACTCGTTCCATGAGACCAAGAACTACTCGATGGGCGAGGGCGGTGCACTGCTCATCCGTGACGAGGAGCCCATCGAGACAGCGGAGATCTACCGCGAGAAGGGTACGGACCGGTCCCGCTTCTTCCGCGGCCAGGTGGACAAGTACACCTGGGTCGACTGGGGGAGCAGCTTCCTCCCGAGTGACATGCTGGCCGCCTATCTGTGGGCACAGCTCGAGCGTGCCGACGAGATCGACGAGGACCGTCTGCGCACCTGGCGTTTCTATCGTCAGGCGTTCGAGCCGCTGGCCGATGATGGCCGCATCGAACTGCAGCATATCCCCGAGGGATGCGTGCACAACGCGCACATGTTCTACCTGAAGTGCCGCGACCTTGCCGACCGTGCCGCGTTCATCGCCCACATGAAGGACCATGGCGTGCAGTGCGTGTTCCATTACATCCCGTTGCACAGCGCGCCGGCGGGACAGCGCTTCGGGGAGTTCGTCGGCGAGGACCGCCACACCACGGTGGAAAGCGAGCGCCTGGTCAGACTACCGCTGTATTACGGGATGGATGCGCACGACCGTCAGAAGGTGGTCGAGATGGCGCTCGACTATCTCCAGCGGAGTTGACATGTCCAAGCCGAAGCTCGCCGTCATCGGCGCATCCCATTTCCAGCTGCCGCTCATCGAGAAAGCCCGTGACAAGGGCTGCGAGGTGCATGCGTTCGCCTGGGAATGCGGGGACGTGGGCGAGTCGGCTGCGGATGTGTTCCATCCGGTCAGCATCGTCGACGTCGACCGCATCGTGGGGGAATGCGGACGCGTGGGCGTCGATGGGGTCTGCACGATCGCGAGCGACCTCGCCACCGTGGCCGTCTGCCATGTCGCCGATGCACTCGGCCTGGTGGGCAACTCCCTCGAGTGCATGCACGCCTCCACGGACAAGGGCGCCATGCGCCGTGCGTTCGATGCGGGTGGCGACCCCTCGCCGAGAAGCCTGACCATCGGTTTGATGGAGGATGATGCGACGCCCGGGCGTGCCCCCGTCGACGCGCCCGTCGACCTCATGCTGGCAAAGGATGACCTTGACCGTCTCGACCCCCTCGAGCATGGGCTACGGTACCCGCTCATCGTGAAGCCCGCCGACCGGTCGGGCAGCCGGGGCGTGACGAAGCTCGAGGCTCCAGACGTTCCCGTCACCGTGGGCGGGGCGTTGCGCGACGCCCTCGAGCAGGGGTTCGCCAAGCGTGCGGTCGTGGAGGAGTTCGTGGAAGGCGATGAGTTCAGTGTCGAGGGTGCGAGCTGGGAAGGAGAGCACCGCATCCTCGCCATCACGCGCAAGGGGACCACGGGTGCCCCGCATTTCATCGAGACGGCCCATCTGCAGCCGGCCGGGCTTGCCGTGGGGATGGTCGCCCGCATCGAGTCGGTGGTCGCCCATGCGCTCGACACCCTCGGGGTGCGTTACGGTGCCTCGCATTCCGAGTTGAAGGTCTCTCCTGATGGGGCTGTCCGTCTCATCGAGATCGGCGCACGCATGGGTGGCGATTGCATCGGCAGCCATCTGGTGCCCCTCTCGACAGGCATCGATTATGTGGGAGCCGTCATCGACACGGCCCTCGGGCGCGAACCGGACCTGACGCCTGTCAGCACGCCTGTGGCAGCTGCAGTCAGGTTCCTGTTCGATGACGCCGACCGTCGCGTGCTCGAGCGCGTGCGCCATGAGCGCCCCGACCTCATCCGCTATGTCCACATGACGGCTGATGCAGATGCGACGGGCCAGGTGGTTTCGGACAGCTCGACGCGATTGGGGCATTTCGTGATCGCTTCGCCTGCTGTGGCCGAGTTGATGCCTTACCTCCCCGCGGAGCTGGTCGCAGCACTCGACGTGTGCGACGTGCAGGCTGCGGTCGATGCCGCAGGGGGTGCATGAGATGGGTGCTTCCCGCGCAAGGGCGCTGCTGTTGCTGCATGTCCTGCTGCTGTTCTACTCGCTGGCTGATGTGGCGAGCAAGTTCGCTGCCGGGCATGGGTTCCTCAGCATCGGGTTCATCGTCTTCTATGGGCTGGTGCTCGCCATCTTGGCCGGGTATGCGCTCGGCTGGCAGCAGGTCATCAAGCGCATGCCGCTTACCACCGCCTACGCCAACCGTGGCATCACCGTGGTATGGGGGATCTTCTGGGGCGCGGTGTTCTTCTCGGAGGCCGTGACCCCGTTCAAGCTGGTGGGGGCCGCCATGATCATCGCGGGTATCGCACTGTTCTCCCATGCGGATGCGGGGGAGGATGATGCATCGTGAACTCGACCGTCGCCCTCTATGCGCTCATCCTGCTGGTCAGCGTGTTCGTCAGCGCCGTCTCCCAGGTCATGCTGAAGGTCTCGGCCAACCGTGAACATGCGAGCACGGTGCGCGAATATGCCAACCCGCTCGTCATAGGGGCCTACGCGATGTTCGTCCTCTCGACGCTCATGACGGTGTACGCATACAAGGAGGTGCCGCTTTCCCTCGGACCGGTGCTCGAGTCGACGAGCTACCTGTACGTCACGGCGTTCGGCGCCCTCATCTTCAAGGAGAAGGTGACGCCGAGGAAGCTGGTGGCGCTCGCCCTCATCGTCGGCGGTATTTGCGTCTTCGCGCTGCTGGGATAGAATGAACCAGATGAGCGCGCATCCTATCGACATATCGGTGGTGGTCCCGGTGTATGGCTGCCCGGGTGCATTGCCCGAGCTGCATCGACGGTTGACCGACACGTTGTCCGGTCTCGTGGATGCGTACGAGATCATCCTCGTCGACGACCGCTGTCCGAAGGGCTCCTGGGGGGTCGTCCAGGAGCTGTTGCGGTCGGACCCGCACGTGAGGGGGGTGCGGCTTGCCCGGAACTTCGGCCAGGCGCGTGCCATCACCGCCGGTCTCGACCGTGCCAGGGGGCAGTGGGCGGTCGTCATGGATTGTGACTGCCAGGACCCTCCGGAGGCCATCGCGCCACTGTACGCCAAGGCGCGGGAAGGGTATGACGTGGTCTTCGCCCGTCGTGTCGGACGCAAGGACTCGCAGGGCACGCTGGCGCTGTCCCGTGCCTTCTACCGCGTGTACTCGTATCTGGCGGAGACCCCTGTCGACCCCACCGTGGGCAACTTCAGCATCGTGAGCCGTCGGGCGCTCGATGCGTATCTGAGCATGCGCGAGCAGGGACGTGACTACTCGCTGTTCATGACCTGGGTCGGCTTCGAGCAGGCGTTCGTCGACATCCGGTCCGAGGAGCGCTTCGAGGGGAAGTCCTCCTACACGTTCGGCAAGAAGATGTCGCTTGCCATCGAGTCCATCACCGCCCATTCCAACAAGCCGCTGACGATGGCCGTCAAGTTCGGTTTCATCATGGCGCTCCTGGCATTCATCATGCTCGTGGTGCTGGTCATCCAGCATTTCGTCGACCAGAACGTCCCGATGGGCTGGCCCAGCATGGTCGCCTCGGTGTTCCTCGTCGGGGGCATCATCGTGACGGTCATGGGTGTGGTGGGCATCTACGTGGGCAACACGTTCGCCGAGGCGAGGAACCGGCCGCTGTATCTGGTGGAAGAGGATGCCTCTCTGGAGGACGATGCATCCGGGGAAGGTAGCTGATCGATGGTGCTGGGATGCGGGGTCGTTGGGAGTGGTGCGCAGTCCGGCAACCCCGTGCCATCCGGGAGCGCCACGCCGTCCGATTCCCATCATCCCCGTTGAGCGCCTTTCCTGATACCATGGTTCCCATGGAACAGGTCACACCGAGCATTCGCGAACAACTCGAACAGGTTCCCGACGAACCGGGATGCTATCTCTGGAAAGACGCCTCCGGGCAGGTGCTCTACGTCGGCAAGGCGAAGGCGCTCCGCGCCCGCATGCGGCAGTATGTCCAGGGCACCGACGAGCGCGCCAAGATCCCGTTCATGATGGAGCAGGTCGCGGGCTTCGAATACATCGTCTGCTCGACCGAGACCGAGGCGCTGGTGCTCGAGAAGAACCTCATCCAGCAGTTCTCACCTCCTTTCAATGCCGACTACCGTGACGACAAGAGCTATCCCTTCATCGCGATCGTCGAGGACGACCCGTTCCCCGCGGTCAAGTACACCCGCGAGAAGCATCGTCCCGGTACCCGGTACTTCGGACCCTATACCGATGCCCGTGCAGCGCGCGACATGATCGACACCATGCGCAAGATCGTGCCGCTGTGCCAGGCGTCTTGCGTCGAGCACAAGCGCCTGACCCGCAAGCTCAAGGCGGGTGCCCAGCCAGATGACAAGCCCTGCTTCGATTATCATGTCGGGCTCGGCCCGGGTCCCTGCTGCGGTGCCTGCACGGAGGAGGAGTACGCCGAGCACGTCAGGCGCTGCAAGCGTTTCCTCTCGGGGCACCGCAACGAGTTCGTCGAGGTTATCCGCAAGGACATGGAGGAGGCCGCAGCCGAGCTCGACTTCGAACGGGCGGCTCGGCTCCGGGACCGTCTCGCGCATATCGATGCCTTGCGTGAGAAGCAGAAGGCGGTCGCCGGTGACACGCTCAACGCCGACGTGATCGGCTTCTTCCGCGAGGAGACGGTCTGCGGGGTGCATGTGCTCGTGGTGCGGGAGGGGCGCATCATCAACGGCAACGAGTTCGTTCTCAACAAGGGGCTCGACGTGCCGCGCGACGACCTCGTCGAGACCTTCATCCTGCATTACTATGATGCGGCGACGGACATCCCCTCGCTCGTGCTGCTCGCCGACGAGCTCGAGGAGGTCGACGCGCTCGAGGACTGGCTCACGACCCAGCGCGCGAACGCGCATGGGGCGAAGGTGCATCTGCGCGTGCCGAAACGCGGTGAGAAAGCGGCGCTGGTCGAGATGGCGCAGACCAACGCGCGGCACAGCCTCATGCGTTTCAAGGTGCGCACCCGGTACGAGGACGACCGCATCAACAACGCCTTGCTGCAGCTCGAGAGCGCGCTGGCCCTCGAGGCGCCGCCGATGCGCATCGAATGCTTCGACATCTCGACGATCCATGGTCGGTACTCGGTGGCGAGCATGGTGGTGTTCACGGCGGGACGGAAGGATACCTCCCAGTATCGACGGTTCAAGATCCGCATGGAGACCGGGGAGGCGAACGACTTCGCGATGATGGCCGAGACGTTCGCACGGCGCTATGCGCCCGAGCGCATGGCGGACGGACGGTTCGGTTCGCGTCCGGACCTGATCATCGTGGACGGTGGCAAGCCGCAGCTGACCGCGGCGACGAGGCAGCTCGCGGAGCTGGGGCTCGACATCCCCGTGGCAGGGCTCGCGAAGGCGGACGAGGAGCTGTACGTCACCTGGAACGAGGACGGCCCGATCGTCCTGCCCAATGGCAGTGCGTCGCTGTACCTGGTGAAGCAGGTCAGGGACGAGGCTCATCGGTTCGCCATCACCTATCATCGGGAGCTGCGGGGTCGGGCGATGACCGCTTCCATCCTCGATGAGGTCCCGGGTCTCGGGCCGAAACGCAAGAAGTTGCTGCTCAAGCATTTCGGGTCGTTCAAGAAGTTGCGCGAGGCCGGCTTGGAGCAGCTGGAGGTCGTGCCCGGCATACCTGTGGCGGTTGCCCGCAACGTGCACGAGGTCATCAGGGACTTCGAAGCGGAGCGTGCGCAAGGGGACGTGGACCCTGTCTGAATGGGCCGACACGGTTCTTTACAAATGCGTGATTTTCAACAAAAGCGCAGGTAAACAGGCCAAAAAACACCATTTGAGTGTCGTTTGCGCCCTTGTGGACGTCGTTCGTGCAATCGTTATCCCGCCGCTGTCCCTGCTTGCTACACTCGGAACCGTCACGTGACGGCACAGCGTAGCATGCAGATTGAGGTAGTCGCCGATGCGGGTACGGGTTGCGTTTTGCGATGATGAGCAGTCGGCACGGCTCCACTACGGCGCCTTGCTGGATGCGGTTGCGGAGCGGCATTCCCTGGAGATCGTGAAGCGGGTATACGAGACGGGTGCCCAGCTGCTGTTCGACATGGCGGATGGTCATTTCATGCCGGATATCGTGCTGCTCGACATCATCATGCCGACGGCCGATGGCATCGAGGTGGCGTGCGAGCTCCGTGCAAAGGGGTACACGGGCGCCATCGTGTTCGTCACGACGACGGACCGTTTCGTGTTCGATGCGTTCGATGTGGGGGCCTTCAACTACGTGGTGAAGGCTGCCGAGGATGGGGAGACGCGTTTCGAGCGGGTCTTCCTCGCCGCCGTGGATGCCATGGAGCGGAGACGGCGCAAGTACGTGCTGCTCAACGGCATCTCCGAGCATCGGAACGTCGCCATCGATTCCATCCATTACTTCGAGAGCAACAAGCATGTGTGCTCGGTGCACTACGGACCGGGAACGACCTTCGAGTTCATCAGCACCCTGACGCGTGTCGAGAACTATCTGATGCCCCATGGGTTCGCAAGGATCCACAGGAGCTACCTGGTCAACTGCGAGGATGTGGAGCGTTACACGTTCCGCTCCTGTATGTTGCGCGATGGGACCGAGCTTCCGGTGGTAAGGCAGCATTACCCTTCGTTCAAGGAGACGATGGAGCTGCTTGCCTCCGTGAGGGCGGGGCGTGGCTAGATGTCTCCCGGGTCGCGGCATGTGCTTGGATGCGTGATGTGCTGGTTGCTGCTGTCCATCCTCCCGAAAACGGCGTACGCGGACGCTTGTCCGGCGGGGGGCGAGCATGACTTCAGCGCGAGGATCGTCAGGCCTGCGACCGAGGACGCCGATGGCGAGCGCGAGTTCACCTGCGTCAAATGCGGCTATGCCTATCGTGACGTCATCCCCCTGACGGGCCACCATTGGGGGCCGTGGGTCGTGGAGGTGGAACCCACCTGCACCACGGAAGGCTATCGGTATCGTGCATGCACGCATTACGAGGGCGATACGCATTACGAGGAGGAGGCCATCCCGGCGCTGTCCGCAACCGGGGAGCATACCTGGACGGAGGTAGCCCGTGAGGACGCCACCTGCGAGGAGGCCGGGTCGGTCATCTATACCTGCAGTGTCTGCGGCGAGCAGCGCACGGAGGTGCTGGAGCCGCTTGGGCATGAGTGGGGCGACTGGCAGGTCGTTCGTGATGCCGGTACGCATGCGGGCGGCATCGAGAGGCGCGTATGCAACCGTGACCCCTCACATGTCGAGGAGCGCGGGATCGCCCCTGCCGCATCCGTCGGGTTGGCGGGCGACAGAGGCGATGGAGCAGGGTATATGAAAGGGGACACCATGCGAACGGCTGGAAGCGGGTCCATGCGGTTCAGGCCCAACAAGCTCGATGCCGCTTTGGCGGGGTTGGACCTCTTCGCCCTCGTCTCATTCGCCGTCCTCTCGGCGCCCCTCATCAGCCAATGCAGATGGATCCTGTCTCGGCGACGTGAGGCCCGCAGCAGGTACCTCGACTCGCTGCGAGGCGATGGGCGCTTGCTGGATGAGCGCTTCCCCAAAGCGTGATCGGATGTCGGTGCTCCTGTCCATGGAAGGATGATGATGCTTCTCAACGTTATCAGCATCGTGGTGACCGCCGTGCTGTTCACGATGCTCGTCGTTGTCCGGCGCCGGATGAAGCGCATGGTCAAGGATGCCGAGGGGTTCATGGGTGTCCGCCAGGGCGATGAGGTGCCGGCATGCGATGTCGTGCGTCCGGAGGCGATGCGGTCGATGGAGGCGGGGATGACGATGGATGATACGGTTTCGACCGTAGGGCAGACGGATGCTGCGGG
>OMSY01000064.1 GCA_900313875.1 uncultured Actinomycetes bacterium | reverse complement strand
GCACCTTCCGCTGCTCCGCCCGAGCCGAGGTTCACGAAGATGGCGCGCAGGATACCCTGCAGGTCGACGCCCTCGTGATCGTAGAAGCGCACATCCTCGGTATCGACCGTCGCATCGAAGACGTATGGCGAGACCTGGTCGCGCGTGACCGGGATGCGGTACTCGAGATAGAGCTCGGCGAGTACCGTCTGCCCGTCGTCGGCCAGTATCGTGGTGGGGCCTGCGATGTTGAAGTCGGTGATGGAAGCATAGTCAGGGAGCTCGGCGAGCCATTTGTCCGAGGACTTGATGAGCCCTACCACGCCGGCGACGCACAGGCTGAAGCAGGCGAAGACGATGCCGAGCACGATGAAGAGCGGCGCACGCGTCTTCTTCGTGCGGCGTGCCCTGGTTGAACGAGAAGACATGGGACCTCCTTGGAATCCACCTGCTATTATGCCTTAAATCACGTATTTAATCAGTTAACAGTCGGTTGTAGGCAAACCGATACCCTGAGGCCGACGCCTCGTGGTCTCGGCAGGGGAGATGGGATGGGACATGGTCGCTGTGCATGATAGGGGAGGCTCCTTGGACGGAACGGGTGCATCTGGCATGGTGGGGCAGCCCGGTATCGACCGTCGCAAGCCCGAGTTGCTCGCTCCCGCCGGTTCCTGGGATGCGTTCTGTGCTGCTCTCGAGGCGGGTGCCGATGCCATCTATCTCGGTCTCGGGGGGTTCAATGCCCGGCATGGGGCGGAGAACTTCACGGTCGAGAGCCTCTCGGAGGCGTGTCGGATGGCGCATCTTGCCGGGAGCCGCGTCTATCTGACCCTCAACACCTTGCTGTTCACCGACGAGGTCGAGCAGGCGCTCGCGCTTCTCGGCGAGGCGTGGCTTGCGGGTATCGATGCGGTCATCGTCCAGGATATCGGTCTCGTCTCACGCATCCGCTCCTTCCTGCCCGAGCTCGAGGTGCACACCTCCACGCAGATGAACCTCTGCAGCACCCCGGGCATCGCCCTCGCGAAACGGTTGGGAGCCTCGCGGGTGACGCTTGCGCGGGAGCTCTCCCTCGGGGAGATCGCGCGTCTTGCCAGGGAGGGGGTCGACCTCGAGGTCTTCGCCCATGGGGCGCTCTGCGTCTGCTACTCGGGGCAGTGCCTCATGTCCTCCCTCATCGGTCGGCGCAGCGCCAACCGTGGGATGTGCGCGCAGCCGTGCCGTCTTCCCTGGGCTTTGGTCGATGGGTCGGGTGCCGAACAGCAGGTACCGGGTGAGCACCTCCTCTCGACCAAGGACCTCTGCACGGTCGACATCCTGCCGCAGCTCATCGATGCGCAGGTGGCGTCCCTGAAGGTCGAGGGGCGTATGAAATCGCCGGAATACGTCTCCATCGTATGCGGTGTCTACCGTTCCTGCATCGACCGTGCCTGGGAGGATCCCGAATCCTATCAGGTGACGGATGATGAGCATACCCGTCTTGCCGAGGCGTTCTCACGGGGATTCACGACCGCGTATCTGGAAGGCGAACGAGGCAACGCCATGATGAGCTATACCCGTCCCAACAACCGTGGGATCGCGGTGGGAAGGGTCCTGCGCATCCGTGGGGGGCGTGTCGGGTTGACGCTCACGCGCGATATCGGCACGGGCGATGTCCTGGAGTTCTGGACGCGTCGTGGCAAACAGGTGCTCACGGTGGAGGAGATGCAGGACGAGATGGGGGATGCGCTCCTGCATGCCCCTGTCGATGTGCATCCGAGCATGGTGGTTCCCTTCCCGGTGGCACCGGGCGACCGTGTCTTCCGTGTGCGCAATGCCGGACTCCGATCCGGTGTGAGGCAAGGTGCCTTTCCCGGGGTGACCCGCCCGCTCGCGTTCACCGTGAGGGTGCGCAAGGGGATGCCTCTCGAGCTGCGTGTAGCGGACCGCGAGGGCAACGTGGGTACTGCGCGGGGCAAGGTCATCGAAGCTGCACGCACCAAGGCGGTCACCTCCAAGGAGGTTGCCGAGCACATCGGCCGCCTCGGTAACACGGCCTACACGGTCGCCTCGATGGAGGTCGACCTCGACGAGGGGGTGGGGCTGGGGTTCTCCCAGCTGCATCGTGTCCGTCGGGAGGCGATAGCCGATTATGAGGCACGGATCCTCGCGCCGTGGACCGGACGTGAGCCGGGTCCGGTACCCGACCACCCATCTCCGTTCGCGCAGGGGCGTGGGGATGCCGTGCACGGGAAGCCGGAAGCGGCCGCCATCGTTTCCTGCGCCGAGACGCTCGAGGCCGCGGTCGGAGCCGGTGCCCGGGTGCTCTACATTCCCGACGATGCCTTCGGGGACCTTGCAGACCGGTTTGGTTCGGTGCCGTTCGAGGTGACCGTGCACCGCCTGATGCCCACGGTGATCCACGACCGTCAATGGGATGTCCATGACCGTGAGGGCGGTCTGCTCACCTACCCGGTCGTCGCGGATGATGCGGCGACGCTTGCGAGGCTGGCCGGCGGTGGGGCAGCTGTGGAGGCGGGACCCCATGTCAACGTGTTCAACCGTGATTCGCTTCTGCAGACGAAAGCCCTTGGGGCACGGAGGCTGTGGCTCTCACCGGAGCTCTCGCTTGCGCAGATCGAGGAGCTGGGCAGCCTGCGGACCCTGCCGTTGACGCTTACCGTCTATGGCCGACAGGAGCTCATGGTCACCGAACATTGCGTGTTGCAGGCGTTGGGGGATTGCCGGCGGGCCTGTGGGGACTGCACGAGGAGGGCTGGCTCCTTCATGCTCCGGGACGGGAAGGGGTATGGGTTTCCCGTCACGACCGACCTGCAGTCACGGAGCCATATCCACAACTCGGTGCCTCTCGACATCATCCCGCAGGTACCGCAGCTCGCGCGCTGCATGGTCTCGCGTTTCGTCGTGGACGCACGGCTGCTCTCCGGCGAGGAGACGCGGCGGGCCCTCATGCGTCTCGTGGATGCGTTGCATGGATGCGGCTCCGATACATCCGCCAGCCCACTTGTCAGGGATGAGGGAACGACGACGGGGCACCTGTTCCGCGGCGTCCTGTAAACCCCTCATCTGGTGTACGATGCCAAGTTGTGGGTTCGCACCAGCAGATCATGGGGGGCGAGGCTGGTCCAGCCGCCCGTCCATACCGTTTCCATGTTCTTGAAGGTTCATGAAGGGAGAACACGTGCTTTCAGTCGACGAGCAGATGCATGTCATCACGAGTGGCATCGACAACATCATCCCCGAGCAGGATATGAGGAAGAAGCTCTCACGGGGCAAGCCGCTCAACATCAAACTCGGAGTCGACCCCACGGCTCCCGACCTGCATCTCGGTCATGCGGTTCCCTTGCGCAAGATGCGTCAGTTCCAGGATCTCGGACATCAGGTGGTGCTCATCATCGGTGATGGCACCGCGATGATCGGTGACCCCTCCGGGCGCAACACCACCCGTCCTCCGCTGACCTCCGAACAGGTCAAGGCCAATGCCGCGACCTATGTCGAGCAGGCGTTCAAGATCCTCGACCCGGACAAGACGGACCTGCGTTGGAACTCGGAGTGGCTGCTCGCCATGGGTCTCGAGCAGATCCTCAAGGTCGCGTCCAACTTCACCGTCGCACGGACGCTCGAGCGCGATGACTTCTCCAAGCGCTATGCGAACCAGCAGCCCATCTCGCTGCACGAGTTCCTGTACCCGATGATGCAGGCATATGATTCGGTCTGCATCGAGGCCGATGTCGAGATGGGGGGCACCGACCAGCTCTTCAACCTCCTCGCCGGCAGGGAGCTCATGGAGAAGATGGACATGGAGCCCCAGGTCTGCATCACCCTGCCGCTGCTCGAGGGCACCGACGGCGTGAAGAAGATGTCCAAGAGCTACGGCAACTACATCGGCCTCACCGACGAGCCGGCTGACATGTTCGGCAAGGTCATGTCGATCCCCGATGAGCTCATGGTCAAGTATTTCCGTCTCGCATCCGACCTGCCGGTCGCCGAGGTCGACGCCATCGAGGAGGGACTCGCCTCGGGGCGGCTCCATCCCAACAAGGTCAAGCGGCAGCTTGCAGCCAACATCGTCACCCTGTATCACGATGCAGATGCCGCCGTCCATGCGGAGGCGGAGTTCGACCGCATCTTCAAGCAGCATGACGTTCCCGAGGACATGCCCGAGCATGCCGTCGAGCTTGCCGGTGACGAGGTCTACGTCCCCCGTCTGCTTGCGGACCTCGGGATGGCGAAGTCGGCCGGCGAGGGTCGACGTCTCATCGATGGCGGCGGTGTCAAGGTCGATGGCCAGGCGCTTGCGAAGGGCGCTTACAATGTGGCGCCCGAACGTCTCGACGGTGTGGTCCTGCAGGTCGGCAAGCGCAAGTTCGCCCGCATCACGAGGGCCTGACGTCCATAAGCTGCCTTGGACACGTTCTCCCGGGGACGTGATGTCCGTCTGCGGCGCATGCCCGGCACGGTGTCCGGTTCGCTTTGCCAAGGCTCGCGCAATGACGTATCATACATGGTTGCTGTTGAGGTTCAGCGGGTTCCCCAGGGTACCCGTCCGGTAAGTGTGCAGCTGTCCATCAGCTGCGAGAACGAAAGAGGAGTTCCAGTTGTCTGTCAAGATCCGTCTCGCACGTCACGGTGCAAAGAAGGCTCCGTACTACCGTATCGTCGTCGCCGATAGCCGTTCGCCCCGCGACGGTCGTATCATCGAGGAAGTCGGCCGTTACAATCCGACCACCGATCCCTCCTTCATCAAGATCGATCTCGAGAAGGTCGACGAGTGGGTAGCCAAGGGCGCCATTCCCACCGACCGCGTTGCCAAGCTCATCGAGATCCTGCGCACCGATGCTGAGGCACCTGCCTCCACCAAGGTCACCAAGGCGCAGAAGAAGGCTGCCGAGGCTGCCGCTGCTGCCGAGGCCGAGGCTGCCGCCGCTGCTGAGGCAGCTGAGGAGGAGGCTGCTTCCGAGGACGCCGAGGAGACCGAGTAGCAGATGGCCCAGACGCGAGAGGACGTCACCGCCCTGGTCGAGACGCTCGTGCGCAACCTGGTGGATGACGTCGATGCCATCGGTCTGGACACCTACGACGAGGATGGCATCTTCCGCATCGACATCACCGTCTCGCCTGATGAGGTGGGGAAGGTCATCGGACGCAAGGGTCGGATGATCAAGGCGATCCGCACGCTCGCACGTGCTGCCGGTTCGCAGGCGGGTATCACCACCGAGGTAGAGATCCTCGGATGACGCAGCCCGTTCGGCGCCAGTCGGGAACGGCATACCGTAACGTCGCCGTCGTGGTGAAGACCAGAGGTATCCGGGGGGAGGTCGTGGTCACATCGACCACGGGCCTCCCCTTTGCCGTGCCTGAAGGCACCCTGGTCCATCTCACCCCGCCTCCCTTGCGTGGCATCCGCAAGGCCCGTGTCGAGTATGTGGACGAGGGCTACCCTTCCTCGCTCGTGAAGTTCCATGGCGTCGATGACATCGATACCGCCTCGACCCTCGTGGGCAGGACGGTGCTCGTCCACAGGGACGATTATCCGGATGATGATGGCCGTCCCGACCTCATCGGTCGCAGTGTCCATTGCATCGAGAGGGGTCCGTTAGGTTCCATCATCGAGGAGTTCCAAGCGGGGAGCGCCAACTTCGTGTGGACCGTCGAGGGCCCCTTCGGCGAGGTCCTCATCCCCGTGGTCGATGAGGTGGTGCTCGATATCCCCGAAGATCCCTCGCAGCCGATATCCGTTCGTCTGCCCTACGGTCTCATCGCCGATGAACCGGAACGGGGGTTCGGGGACGAGGTTCCCGTGGAGGACGATTCCGTATGAAGGTCGATGTCCTCACGGTGTTCCCGGAGATGTTCGATGGCCCCATGAACACCTCGATGCTCGCTATCGCGCAGCGCAAGGGCCTCTTCACGTTCAGGGCGCACAACCTGCGTGATTGGACCCATGACCGTCATCGCACGACGGATGACGAGCCCTACGGCGGAGGGCAGGGGCTTCTCATGAAATGCGAGCCTATCTTCGAGGCCCTCGATGAGCTCGAGAGCGAGACGTTCGACCCCACTCCTGCCACGACGGTGTTCTTCACCCCGGTGGGAACATCCTTCGACCAGGATATGGCCAAGCATCTTTCCGCCCTGCCCCGTCTCATCATGGTCTGCGGGCATTACGAGGGTTTCGACGAGCGCGTCTACGAACGCGCGGATCTCCGCCTCTCGCTCGGTGACTACGTGCTCACGGGCGGCGAGTTGGCCGCCATGGTCGTATGCGATGCGGTGGTCCGCCTGATCCCCGGTGTGCTCGGTGACGATGCCTCGGCGCTCGACGAGTCGTTCGAGGACGGGTTGCTCGAGTATCCCCAGTACACACGGCCTGCCACCTACCGTGGCCTTGAGGTCCCCCCCGTGCTCCTTTCAGGCGACCATGCGAAGATTCGTGCCTGGAGACGTGAACAGGCGGTCTTGAGGACCGCGCGTCTGAGGCCAGACCTGCTGGCAGGGGCCACGCTCACCGATGCCGAGCGCGAGCTCGTGTCCTCCCTGCTCGATGACGAGACGACGGGGGCTACCCGGGAGGGGGATTGAAGCGGTCGTATCATGGTGGGGGCGTTTTCACGCCTTCGGTTCCCGTGAGCGCGTATCATGGGTGGAGACCATGAGACAAGGAGGTCATCGATATGCCAGTGGACGACCCACATGCCGAGGAGAGGGACAGCTTCCCGTCGGCAAGGGGGCTTCGGGTGTCAGATGGTTCAGCTGATGATGGCCAACCGCTTGGGTCGTCATATCCCCCGGGGGGTGATCCGGTGAAACAGGACCGTCGGCATGGGATCGTCGAGTTCGTCGTCATGCTGCTCGTGGCGTTCGGACTCGTGCTGGCCGTGCAGCGTTTCATCGTGCAGCCGTTCAAGATCCCCAGCGGGTCGATGATTCCCACCATCCCCATCGGGGATTACATCCTCTCCGAGAAGATTTCCTATCACTCGCATGGTCCCGAGGTCGGGGACATCATCACCTTCAAGGATCCCATGGACGAGGACACCGTGCTCATCAAGCGTTGCATAGCGACGGAAGGGCAGACCGTCGAACTCATCGGCGGTTCGGTGTATGTGGACGGGGTCGCTCTCGATGAGCCCTATACCGAGGGCAAGCCCTCCCTTCCGCTCTCCCCGACCTACGGGAACATGTCGATCGTGTATCCCTTCACCGTGCCTGAGGGACATGTCTGGGTGATGGGGGACAACCGGACCAACTCCGCGGACAGCAGGTATTTCGGGGCGGTTCCGGTATCGTCGGTGTCAGGGCGTGCGTTCTTCGTGTACTGGCCACCCTCCGAGTTCGGCACGTTGTAGCTGGTCGCATCGACGGTTCGCGTCGCCCCGGTCCCTTACCTGTCGGGAGACTCTCCTTCGTCTGGGTCCTCTCCCGCATCCTCGGCGAGCATCCTCTGCACCTTGTGCGAGGAGGCATCCACGATCAGCCGTGTCGCTCCATGCAGTATGCGGGCGGTGAAAGGCGTGTTGATGCCGGTGGGTTCGCCATCATACTGGATCGTCAGTGCGGGTTCGGCGGATACCGTGACCTCGCGTGCGTGGTATACGGCGACGTTGTCCGTGCGGGAGGGGAAGCGTCCCTCGCGGTCGAGCAGGGTCGAGAGCATGACGGGGACGAGCTGCATGGTGTTGCGCGACCTGATCACCGCGACCTCGAACAGGCCATCGCGCGGGTCGTTGGCATGTGTGAAGGGTATGTCGAACATGATTCTCCCGAAGTTGACGAGGAGCACCACGATCCCGTCCTCCTCGACCGTCTTCCCATCGAGGTCGAGCGTGAAATGCGCGAACGTGGGGTTGGGTGTCGACAGGGCGGCGAAGAGGTAGGCGGATTCGCGGAGCGTCGGCTTGAGCTTGACCGCATCCTCCATGATGCGTGCATCATAACCGGCACCGGCCATGATGCCGAATCCGTGCTTCGTGCCCTCGAGCTCGAGTTCGCCGAGGTCGAAGTCGAGGGTCCGGCATTCGCGTGCGATCCGTGCGAGGGCGACAGGTTCGGTGGGACCATCGATGTTCTGCGTGAGGAGGTTCGCCGTCCCCGAGGGGAAGGGGAGGATGGGGATGCCGGAGCCGCGCAGCGCATAGCAGATCGACGTGACCGTGCCATCCCCGCCCGAGGCGACGACGGCGTCGAACGAGGAGGCGTCGTGCAGCAGGGCCTCGAAGGGTGTGGTCGTGTCGCTGGGCCGGAGGACCACCTCATCGCCATCGGAACTGAACGAGCGGATGAAGTCATAGATGGCGGTGCCCTGGGAGCCGGCTCTCAGGTTGTTGATGACGAGCAGTCTCATGGTGTCTCCTCCTCCGCTCCAGCTGTGCATGGTTGCGCCTGCAACCGCAGACCATGGGAAAGCGTCCCTATGGTGGCCGGGATGCGGTTGTCATGATGAATCATAGCAGGCGGGAGGATATGATTCGGTCTGGTGTCCACGAGAAGGCAAAGGAAGGTAGCGGTGTACGTTTCCACACGGTCGGAGCTTCATGAGCTGGTAGAGCAGATGAGGGGCAGTGAGGTTCTGGCGGTGGATACCGAGTTCCATTCCGAGCGCACCTACTATCCCAAGCTCTGCCTCATACAGCTTGGTAGCGACGAGGTCTGCGCGATCGTGGACCCGCTGCAGGTGGATGACCTCACCCCCCTGAGGGAGCTGTTCGAGGACCGGGGCATGGTGAAGGTCTTCCATTCGGGCAACCAGGACATCGATATCCTCAACCGCGCCATCGGTGCGGTCCCGTCTCCCGTGTTCGATACGCAGGTCGCCGCCGGCCTGCTCGGTCATTCGCAGCAGACCGGGTATGGCGCGCTGGTCAAGGCGTTCTGCGAGGTATCGCTGCCCAAGGCGGATTCCCTCACGGACTGGACGAGACGTCCGCTTACGGATGCTCAGGTCGAGTATGCCCTCGATGACGTACGCTATCTTCCCAACATCTACCACATCATGCGGAAGCGTCTCGTCGATTCGGGTCGGCTCGACTGGCTGGCGGATGACTTCGCCCAGTTGGCCGATCCCGAAAGCTATCGCTCGCGGCCGGAGGAAGCCTGGCGCAAGGTGAAGCGGGTCTCATCCCTCACGCGCAAGCAGCTTGCGGTTGCCCAGGCGGTTGCCGCATGGCGCGAGCGAGCCGCTCAGCACCGGGACATCCCCCGCAAGTGGATGCTTGCAGACGAGCATGTCGTCGAGATCGCCCGTCGGGCACCGCGGAGCAAGGCGGCGCTGTTCGAGGTGCGTGGGGTCAGCGACCATATCGGTGACAAGCAGGCAGCCGAGATCGTCGAGGAGATCGTCGCCGCACTCGAGCGCGATCCTGACACCTGGCCCAAGGTCCAGCATCGTGCCCATGCCCAGAGCGAGTCGGCCGGTGTCGTCGATTGCATGCTCGCCCTGTTGCATCTGCGGGCGCGGGAGAACGGGGTCGCCAGTCAGATCATCGCGACCAAGGACGACCTTGTGCGCCTTGCCAGGGGGGAGGGCGATGGCCTTGCGCTCATGTCCGGATGGAGGAGGAAGCTCGTCGGCGATGAGCTGCTCGACCTTCTCGACGGCAAGGTGGGCATGTACGTTCAGGACGGCACACTGAAGGTAACGAAGTCGCCCCAGACCTGATGCCGGTTTCAGGATACGGGTACAATGTCCTCGGCTGGGACATATACGTCCCGGTGCAGGTCCTATCACGACGATGGAGGTGCCAATCACATGCACGTGTCCTACCTCAGTCTCATGGTCATCATCCTGGGTCTGGGTCTTCTGTCCCAGTCCTTCATCAACCGACAGTACAAGCAATGGTCGCGGGTTCCCATCTCCACCGGGTTCACGGGCGCGCAGGCTGCCCGTCTCATGCTCGATAGGAATGGGTTGCAGAATGTCGGTATCGAGCGTATCCCCGGTACCCTCACGGACAACTTCGACCCGCGCACCAACGTGCTGCGTCTTTCGGAGAGCAGCTACAACAGCACCTCCGTCGCCGCCACGGCGATAGCATGTCACGAGGCGGGTCATGCAGTGCAGCACGCACGCAACTACGGTCCTGCCCGTGTCCGCATGGCGCTTGCTCCCGCCGTCAATGTCGCGGCGAGCCTTTGGATCTTCCTCTTCATGGGTGGCGTCTTCCTCAACATGATGGGTCTGGTCTGGTTGTCCATCGGGTTGTTCGCCGTCGCCGTGCTCTTCCAGCTGGTCACGCTCCCGGTCGAGTTCGATGCCTCGAACCGTGCGCTTCAGACCATTGGTACGAGTGGTATCTCCGCTCAGGAGACCGCAGGTGCCCGCAAGGTTCTCACCGCTGCGGCGTTCACCTATGTCGCCTCCACGCTTTCCTCCATCCTGCAGCTGCTGTACTTCGTCGGCATGGCGCGTGATTGATGGACGGTTCCGCGTACCGTTATCACGACCAGGATGCTGGGCAGGATGCTCCCTTCACCGTCACCCAGGCAATGGGGGCGGTGAAGCGTCGTCTGGAGACGATCTCGATGCGGGTCATCGGGGAGGTGTCCGAGCTTTCGAACAAGCCGGGGTACAAGGCGGTCTACTTCACGCTTCATGATGAGGGCGCTGCAATGCCCTGCTTGATGTGGCGCAACATCTTTGACCGTGCCGGCATCGAGCTGCGGGCTGGATTGCTTGTCGAGGTCACTGGCTTCTTCACCGCATATGTTCCCAAAGGACGCATGAACTTCTCTGTGCGCACGCTCAAGCTCGCCGGTGAGGGCAACCTGCGTATGCGTGTGGCCGCACTTGCCCGCAAGCTCGAATCCGAGGGGCTCATGTCGTCTGAGCGCAAGCGTGCTGTGCCAGGTCTTCCCTCACGGATAGCGGTCGTCACCTCGCCACGGGGCAAGGCCGTGCATGATTGTCTGCGTACGCTGCGGAGGCGTTTCCCCCTCGCCGAAGTCGCCGTGTGCGGGGTCGCCGTCGAGGGTGTGGCGGCACCGCGGGAGCTGTGCGAGGGATTGCGTGTGGCGGCTGCCTCCGGTGCGGAGGTCATCCTCCTCGTGCGGGGAGGTGGGAGCTATGAGGACCTGATGCCCTTCAACGATGAGGGGTTGGCGCGTATGGTGGCCGCCTGTCCCGTGCCGGTCGTCACCGGTATCGGACATGAGCCCGACAACACCATCGCCGACATGGTTGCCGACCTGCGCTGTTCCACTCCCACGGCTGCCGCGGAAGCCGTGGCGCCCTCGCGGGAGGAGATGGGAGAGGTCCTGTCGGGTCTGTCCGAGCGTCTTGCCTCGGCGCTCTCGCACACGGTCGAACGCGGACAGGCCCGTCTGTCCCGTCTCGAGGCCCATCCGCTGCTGCGCGATCCCAATGCGCTGTTGTCCGAGCATTTCCTGAGGACCGACCTCGCAGCTGGTCGGCTTGCGCGTGCGATCCCCGATGCGCTCGTCCGTGACTCCG
The DNA here is from genome assembly GCA_900313875.1 of uncultured Actinomycetes bacterium. Lineage (GTDB taxonomy): Bacteria > Actinomycetota > Coriobacteriia > Coriobacteriales > RUG844 > RUG844. Next base: position 1,135 of record OMSY01000064.1, on the reverse strand, counting down.
AGCGCATGCAACGTCTGCAGGATGGCCTGGTGCGCTCATCGGGACGTGTTCTCGCAGATGCGCTGCATTCCCATCGGGACCTGCATGCACGGCTCGTGAGGTCGACATCGGTCGTTCTCCCTCGTCATGAACGGCAGCTCGCGCTCGCCGCCTCCCGCCTCAACGACCTTTCGCCTCTTGGGGTTCTCGCACGTGGGTATGCCCTTGCATTCGACGAGGCGGGGGAGCATGTCATCGATACGGTATCGAAGGTGAACCCGGGCGACCATCTCTCGGTGAGGTTGCATGACGGCGAGCTCGGTTGCGAGGTCGTCACGGTCCAGGGTTTCGAGGAGAAGGGAAGCACGGAAGATGAGTGACACCGCATTCCGTCCAGTTGAGGAGATGTCCTTCAAGCAGATGCTCGACGAGCTCGAGGCAATCGTGCGCCAACTCGAGGGCAACCAGCTCGAGCTCGAGGAGAGCCTGCGCTGCTATGAGAGGGGTGTCGAGCTCCTGCGCGTTTCCCGTATCCGTTTGGGAACCGCCCAGCAGAAGGTCGTCTCGTTGCTCGGCGAGCTCGAGGTTCCTGGCGATGATGAGTCGACCGATACCGAACTGAGCTGACGGGCGGTAGCCTGTCGTCGTGCTTCCCGCGGGGACGTCCCTTGTGGGATCGCATCGTGACATGGTTCATGGCTTCCGGTGTGCCGGGTATCATGGACCGCTATAATCGAGAGGATAGCGTCATGGGGGTTGCTTTCCCGTGACGTGCCTGTTCACCACCAGACGATTGACCGTGAGGAGCGAACATGAGTGATGACTGCCTGTTCTGCAAGATCATAGCGGGGGAGATTCCCTCGAAGAAGGTGTACGAGGACGATTTCTGCTATGCATTCGACGATATCGAGCCGGAGGCCCCCGTCCACACCCTCGTCGTTCCCAAGGCGCATTACGATGACCTGCAGGATGATGTCCCGGCCGATGTGCTGTCCAAGCTGATGGCCGCGGTTCCCGAGGTGGCCAAGGCGAAGGGCGTCTACGAGTCCGGCTATCGTGCCGTGATCAACGTCGGTCCCGATTCCGCGCAGACGGTGCAGCATCTTCATGTGCATATCCTCGGCGGCATCAAGATGGGGAGGTTCACGTTCGAGGG
>OMSY01000060.1 GCA_900313875.1 uncultured Actinomycetes bacterium | reverse complement strand
GGTCTCAACGGATACGAGAAGGGGGCACTGCCCTGGTACACCGTGAGCATCATGGACGAGGACCGTATCCGCTCCGACGTCAGGAAGGCCAAGCAGCAGAGCGATGTGGTGCTCGTGGCAATGCACTGGGGCACGGAGCACACCCATGAGCTCGATGACGAGCAGAAGAGGTTCGCCCAGCTGCTCGCCGACCTCGACGTCGACGTGGTGATGGGCTCGCATCCGCACATCATCCAGTCGCTGCAATGGCTCCAGGGGACATCCGGGCACCGTACGCTCGTGGCGTACTCACTCGGCAACTTCCTGAGCAACCATGCGACCGCCAAGCCCGACAGCTCACTCGAGGGCATGCTGAGCTGCGATTTCGTCAAGAGCGACAACGGCATCGAGATACAGAACGTCGCCTGGACCCCGCTCGTCAACCATGACGACGGCACCCGGTTCGCCGTCTACGCCGTCAAGGACTACACCGATGAACTCGCCCGGCAGAATGCCGCCTTCACCGGTGACTACAAGGTCGACGACCCGCTCGAATGGCTCAGGTCGACGACCAGGGAGGTCATCGGCGGGGAATTCCAGCTGAACATGTAAGCGGACATCGCGCGGCGCGTTGCCCCCACCGCGTCAGCTCCAGGAAAACGACGGAGGGTCGGCACCCTGTACCGACCCTCCGCAGATGGAGGCTGTGTTCACACCCTACCCGAACTACCTCGGAGGCAACGTGGCACCGCAGTAGATGCAGAACCGATACTCGGACGAGACGGACTTCCCACAGCCCGGGCACTGGATGAACCCAGGTTGCGGAGCAGCTTCGGGCTGGGGTGCAGCAGGCTCCTGCCCGCCACCGATCACATAGACCATGTCAGGCTGCGCCGGCGGGGTGTCACCGACCACAGGGGCCGGCTCAGGGGCAGGTGCCGGCTCCACCACGGGGGCTTCCGGAGCGAACTCGTTCACTTCCTCGGCTGCAGGAGCATCCGGAACGGGTTCCTCGGTCACCTCGATCACCGGGGTCTCGGGGGCAAACTCGTCCACGGCCTCGACCGGGACCTCCTCCTGACCGGGCCCGTCCTCATCGGCCTCCGAGACCGAAGCCGCATACTCCTTGAGATTCGTGCCACAGGTCAGGCAGAACACGTCATGCTCATGAACGCGACCGCCGCAGAGCGGGCAGGCAAGCGTCGCCTCGGGCTTCGCGGCCTCGAGCTGCTCGGGGTCGATGGCAGCACCGCAGGTCGAGCAGAAGAAGGGCTTGCCGGAGAGCTCGGCGCCGCAGGACGGGCAGAGATACGTCTGACCGGACTCGAGGCCAGCCTGCTGTGCACGCGCAAGCTCGGCGATACGCTCACGTGCCAGCTCGCGCTTCCCATCGAGGGCAGCCATCTCGTCAAAGAGGTCCTCGTGTCCAGCGCGGAACTCCGGTTTGTCCTTCGTCGCCTCATAAAGGACCTCACCGAGCTTGGCAGCGAGCTTGTGGCGCTGCTGGTCGATCTCGATGATCCGGCTCTTGAGCTTGCCGACCTCCGCAGAGAGGTCTTCGGATACCATGTCACGTCTGAACGAATCCATAGGGAGATCCTTCCTCGTCGTATACTTGTACCCCTGAAGGTACCATATCCTCACCCAAACCAGGTGGGACAGAAACCTACGTCCCCGCTGTCCCACCCGGTTGCGTCATACACGCATCAGGGCAGCAGCATCTCCGCTGCATCGAAGACCATCTCGCTCACGGTCGGATGCGGATGGATGACCCCCGCGAGCTCCCCGGCCGTCATCCCCCGGCTCACCGCGACCGCAAGCTCCGAGATGATGTCCGTCGCCCGGGGGCAGACCAGCTGCGCACCGAGGATGCGGAGGTCGTCCTCCGCGGCCACGAGCTTCACGTAGCCACCCTCGGCACCCTCGATGAGGCTCTTCGCATTGGCGCCGGTCAGCTGCTTGGCGCAGCGCACCGCGATGCCCTGTGCCTTGGCCTCGTCCTCGGAAAGACCGACCGTCGCGATCTCGGGCGTGGTGTAGACGCAGCTCGGGATGCAGCTCTCATCCAGCGGTGCCGGCTCACCGCAGATCGCGGCGACGACGTTGCGTCCCTGCGCAGCAGCCACATGTGCGAGCTGGACCGTCCCGGCACGCACATCACCGATCGCCCAGACATGCGGCATATCCGTAAGACCCTGCTCATCGGTGACGACGGCCCCGCGCTCGACCCCGAGCATCCCATCATCCGCCAACAGGCCCTCGGTCATCGCCCCGCGCCCGGTCGCGATGAGCACTCCCTGCGCCTCGACGACCTGGTCGACACCCTTCTTGTCGGTATACGAGACACGCAGCACACCCCCGCCGGCCTCGATACCGCATACCCGTGCCTTCGTCTGGATATCGACTCCCCGGCGCTTGCACGCGCGGGCAAGACGCTGGGAGACCTCCCGGTCCATCAGCGGGAGGATACGGTCGCACATCTCGACCACGGTGACCTTGCAACCGAGCGCATTGTAGATGCCCGCACACTCCATGCCGATGACGCCGCCACCGATGATGACGAGCGACTCGTAGTCGATGGCCTCCCCCTCGAGGATGTCATCACTCGTGATGACCCCCGGCAGGTCGGCTCCGGGGATGGGGGGCACACGCGGCGCCGACCCCGTGGCGATGATGATGTCGTCCACTTCGTAGGTCTCGCCATTGCACGTGACCGTGCCCGGACCCGCAAGCTTGGCCTCGCCCTCGACGACGGTGACCTTGCGCGCCTTCATCTGCTTGGCAAGCCCCTCGCGCAGGGCGGTGACGACCTGCTCCTTGCGCGCATGCATCGCCGCGAGGTCATGGTGCACGTCGGCTGCCTCGATACCGGCGACCGCCCCCTCCCGCAGCAGGGCATATGCCTCAGCGGAATGGATGAGCGCCTTGGTGGGGACGCACCCGCGGTTGAGGCAGGTCCCGCCGAGCAGGTCGCGCTCGAACAGCACGACGTTCCTGCCACGTCTCGCAGCCGCCTCAGCTGCCGCAGTACCACCTGGTCCGCCCCCGATAACCGCGATGTCGAATCTCACGTTTCCCTCCTCAACCTTCCGTGGGTTCACCCCTCGTGACCGTCCATGATCAATGATACTAGGTCGCAGGCCACTTCGCCTGCCATGCCCGCCTGTGCTTCAAGCCGTTCCCTCAACTCGACCTCGTGCAAGAGACAGCCGATGAGGACCTGTTCGACGCGCTCGGGCAGGTCCTCCACAAGACCGTCGGTCCACAGGGTCGCCTCCCGGATGCACCCTGCGCGGACCGTGAGGTCGAGACGCACCGTTCCCCAGGGGAAACGCGCCCGCCTGCTCCGCTCGAGTGCCCGTTCCCTGCGGAACAGCCAGTCCCGCGAGGCAAGGTCGCGACGCACCGCCTCCAACCGTCCACCATCAAACGAAGCCGGCTCGAGCACCTCCAACCGCATGTCCGGATCCCCCTCGCCCATCACCTCGACGAACGCATCCCTGAGCGACCTCCGCAGGTCCTCGACCACAAGCCCATCGACGAGGTCGGCGAGGTTGACGACACGCGAACGGACGGAAGGCACGCCGCGTGCGCGGAGCTTGAGCGGGGAGGGTGTGAGATAACGGGAGAGCGCCTGCTCGTCCACCTGCACGAGCAGCGTCCCATGGTGGCAGCTCCGGTCACCGAGGTGGCGATAAGCATGCCCGGAGAACTTGCGGCCCTGCACGACGAGGTCGTTGCGCCCGGTCCGCTCGGCCTCGATGCCGAGCGAGCGCACCGCCCGCAGGATGACCTCGGTCTGGAGCGCCTCGTCATACCAACCGTCGCATGCGATGAAGGTGAAGTTCAGGTTGCCGAGGTCGTGATAGACGGCACCGCCACCCGAAAGCCGACGGGCGAGATGCCCCCCATCGGCCTCGAGCGCCGCGAGGTCGCACTCGTCTGCCGCGTTCTGGTTGCGCCCGATGACGACGGTGCGCTCGTTCTGCCAGAGGTACAGGATGCATTCCCCCGGCGAGACGTCCTCGAGGAGCAGATACTCGAGGGCGAGGTTGACATAAGGGTCAACCCCGCCCGTCTCGATGTATCCGAGCCTCTCGACCATCCCGTGGTCGCGGCCTATGCCTCGAAGTCGTACCGCAGATGCGGCTTGCGTGCGGCCGTCACCTCATCGGGCCTGCCGATCGCGCAGTCGAACGGAGCATCATGCAGGCGCGCACCGTCCTCCTCCGCCTCGGCCAGGATGGTCTCCATCATGTCGACGAACCCATCGAGCGTCTCGCGGCTCTCGGTCTCGGTCGGCTCGACCATGAGCGCCTCGTGCACGATGAGCGGGAAGTACATGGTGGGCGGGTGGACGCCGAAGTCGAGCATGCGCTTCGCGACGTCCATCGCCGATGCGCCGGTCTTGTCCTTGAGCGGACCGATGTCCATGACGAACTCGTGCATGCAGGAGTCGGGGAACGGGACCGCATAGCGGTCACGCAGCTTGTGCAGCAGGTAGTTGGCGTTGAGCACGGCGTTCGCCGAGGTGAGCGGCATGCCATCGCCGCCGATCGTGCGGATGTAGGTGAGCGCGCGGACCACCACGAGGAAGTTGCCGTAGAAGCCCCGCACCTGGCCGATGCTCTTGGCCGGCGTCTCGAAGGCGTAGGCACCGTCCTGCTCGACGACCAGCGGGCCGGGCAGGTACCGTGCAAGGAACTCCTTGCAGAGGACCGGACCCGAACCCGGGCCACCGCCGCCATGCGGCGTCGCGAACGTCTTGTGCAGGTTGATGTGCACGCAGTCGAATCCCATGTCGCCGGGGCGTACGCGCCCCATGACGGCGTTGAGGTTGGCGCCATCGTAGTAGCACAGGCCACCGGCCTCATGCACGATACGCGTGATCTCGAGGATGTTGGGGTCGAAGAGACCCAGCGTGTTGGGGTTCGTCAGCATCAGACCGGCGGTATCGGGTCCCACGGCCTCGCGCAGCGCATCGAGGTCGACGCCGCCATCCTCGTTGGAGTCGATCGAGATGACCGTGAACCCCGCCATCGTGGCGGATGCCGGGTTGGTGCCGTGCGCGGTGTCGGGAACGATAATCTTGTCGCGGCCAGTCTCACCGCGGTCCTGCAACCAGGCGCGGATGAGGAGCAGGCCGGTATACTCGCCATGGGCGCCGGCAGCCGGCTGGAGCGTCGTCGCGTCCATGCCGCAGACCTCGCGCAGGGCCAGGTCGATATCGTGCATGACCCCGAGACAGCCCTGTACGGTGGAGACGGGCTGCAGGGGATGGATGTCGGTGAATCCGGGCAGCGCGGCGGCTTCCTCGTCGACGCGCGGGTTGTACTTCATCGTGCAGGAGCCGAGCGGGTAGAAGCCATCGTTGACACCATGGGTCTGCTTCATGAGCTCGGTGTAATGCCTACCGAGGTCGACCTCCGCGATCTCGGGAAGGCGCGGGGCAGCACCGCGGAGCATGGAGGCGTCGAAGGGGACCTCCGGCACATCACAGGGCGGCACGAGGGCCGCGCGGCGACCGGGCTTGCTGCGTTCGAAGAGGAGCTTCATCACGCACACACCTCCTTGAGCGCTTCGACGAGCAGGTCGATCTGCTGTTTGGTGTTCATCTCGGTGCAGCACCACAGGATGCCGTCATCGGTGGGAAGGCCCGCCAGGATGCCGCGCTCGGCGAGCTTGTCGCAGAGCATCTCGGCATCGACCGGGCATTCGGTCAGGAACTCGTTGAAGTAAGGCTTGTCACTGCGCAGCGTGAACCCGAGGTCCGCAATCTGCCCGGCGAGGTAGTGCGCATGGGCGGCGGAGCTCGCCGCAACCTCACGGAGACCCTGTGGCCCCACGGCGGCGAGGTAGACCGATGCGGTCATGGCGCAGAGCGCCTCGTTCGAGCAGATGTTGGACGAGGCCTTCTCGCGACGGATGTGCTGCTCACGCGCCTGCAGCGTCAGCACGAAGGCACGCCTCCCCTGCGCATCGACCGTCTCGCCGACGATGCGTCCGGGCAGCTTGCGCATGAGCTTCTGGGTGGTGGCCATGATGCCGAGATACGGTCCCCCGAAGCCGAGCGGCATACCGAGGGGCTGGCCCTCGCCGACGGCGATGTCGCAACCGTACTCGCCGGGGGTCTTCAGCAGGCCGAGCGAGATGGGGTTGAAGCTCATGATGACCTTGGCACCCTGCTCGTGCGCGGTCGCGACGACCGCGTCCATGTCCTCGATGACACCGTAGAAGTTCGGGCTCTGGACAAGGACCGATGCCGCGCCCTCGGCGAGGGCTGCCTGGAACCCGGCAACGTCGGTGGCGCAGCCATCGGCGGGCACGACCGTCACGGGCACGTCACGGCTCTCGCAATAGGTCCGTATGACGGCGATGAGCTGCGGGTTCACGGTCGCGGAGACCACCACGCCGGAGCGCTTGCGCTCCTCGCACATCAGGACGGCCTCCGCCGC
>OMSY01000120.1 GCA_900313875.1 uncultured Actinomycetes bacterium | reverse complement strand
GGGGGCTTTGGTTCCCGGTACCGAAGGGCTTTCCCGGGGGCTTTGGTTCCCGGTACGGACAAAGGGCACCGGGAACCAAAGGGAACCAGCACCCAATCGGTTCCGGGAACCAAAGGGCAGGGTCGAGATGGTTCCGGGAACCAGCACCCAATCGGTTCCGGGAACCAAAGGGGGGACAAAGGGTACCGGGAACCAAGGGGGGAGAAACCGGGAACCGGAGCCTCATCGGATGCCCGAGAGATCCGACCGGATGGTTCCCGGTACCGAAAGGCGGTGAAGCCGGGTAAAACTGCCATCGTTCTGTTGAACGGTGTCGGCGCACATCTGCTAACCTGTAAACCAATCAGATTCGTCACATATGCCAAACGATGAGAGAGGCCGCCAGTGTCGGAAGGCTGGTTCAACAGGAATCCCGATGCCATCAGGAGCCGCCAGAGGCGCAGGTCGCAAGCGCCAAGTGCGTCGGATGTGCGGGCGGATGAGATTGATGACCTCGAAGAGGAGCAGTCTGAGCTTTGGGGCGATGAGCTGCGTCTTCAGTGGCGTGACATCATGTTTGATGATGCGGATGAAGACGCTCCTCGTTCCTTTTCTTCACGTGACGAACGTCGTGGTTTGCGTAGAGATGATTATCCTGATGACGATGTTGATGACGGTCCTCGGCGTTATGGGCGGGGTTCCAGTCATGATGACTTTGCAACTGTTGGGAATCGCATGGAGGAATCGGATGCCGATGTAGCTGCGGAGTCCGGTCAAGGGGATGAGGGCGTACGCGCTCGCCCTGACCGCATGCATGGCAACCGTGAGGACGATGTGTCAGACGCGGTCGCTGCAGACGATGGCCGGGCAGATCCGGACGTTGACGATATCAGCCGATATCGTCGGTCCCGTTACGTTGCCAATCCAAAGGATGAGGATGTGGCGTTCGACCAGGAGCGGGCGCAAGCCGCTCGTCGCCGTCGTGAAGAGCGACTTGCGCAGAGAGCGCGCTCCTCTGATGCGGAGCGACCGCTGGTGCAGGATCGCCCTGAACGCATGCGGTCATCGACTCGCGTGATGCCTTCAGATGACGTTGCGGATGATATGGGAGCTCGTCGGAATCGACGCGCGGGGGATACGCCGACGCAATCGCCTGCACAACGCGGGAGATATGGGGCGGGGACTTCGCGGGAGCGGGTTCCGCGTACCGATTATCAGCCACGGGTCGACCTTGAGGCTGCTCGTCGTGCCCGTCTCGAGATGGACAGGATGGCTGGACATGCCGTCCCATCTGATACGGAATCGTATTGGGATGCGGGGCAGGATTCCAAACCCCGTGGTTTCCGGCTGCCTTTTGGCCGCAAGAAGGACAAGGGGAAGAAGGCGGCGTCCCGTGACAGGAGGCGGGTCAAGCATCCCGTGCTCACCGTGCTTGCCATCATGTTCGTGATCGTTGGGGCTTGGATGCTTGTCCTCGACCATAACATGCATATCGATGATGACGACCTTGATATGGCTTGTGAGGGTCATGCCTGGCCTTTCAAGCCTTATTATGTGCTCATCACGGGTGCCGATGCCGAGGATGAGGGTGCTCAACGGACTGACAGCATCATGCTTGCGCGTGTCGATCCGCTGAGGAAGCGGGCTACGTTGGTTTCCGTTCCGCGTGATACACGGGTCGATCTCGGAGGGTATGGGCAATCGAAGATCAATGCCGCCTATTCATATGGGGGGCCGGCTCTCGCCACACGCACGGTCGCAGACTTTGCTTCCGTGGGCGATGTGGACGTGGACATCGCGCATTTCTTCCAGGTCGGGTTCGATGGGTTGGCGGACCTCGTGGATGCGGTCGGTGGCGTCACGGTGGATGTGCCGCCCAACACGACTGTCGATGGTGTGACGGTACCGGCGGGGGTGCAGACGCTCGATGGTGAGCAGGCGTTGATATTCGTTCGTTGTCGCAAGACCTACGCGAACGGTGATTTTCAGCGTGCGCAGAACCAGCGTGTCCTGATGGGGGCCCTGGCTGACAAGGTGAAGCATTCACCTCCATGGCGCTGGCCTGGCATCATCACCGCGGCTTCGAAGTGCATCAAGAGCGATGCACATGCATGGCAGTTCTTCGGGGTGCTCCTGGAAGTCGCCGGTACGGGTTCGGATGACATCTATTCTGCACAAGTGCCTTCGCGGACGAAGACCATCGGGGGAGTATCGTATGTGATCACCGATGAGGAGGCTTGGACGCAGATGATGGAGAACGTCGATGCGGGCAAAGACCCCGAAGCCACGACGACGTCGTAGCTTGGTTGCACGATGGTCGATTGGCCGAGGGCTTCGATTGATGTTGATTGGTTCCCGGTTCGAGATGCTTGCGAGATGCTTGGTCGGCTGATTCCCGGGCCGATTGTCCAGGCCGATT
>OMSY01000126.1 GCA_900313875.1 uncultured Actinomycetes bacterium | reverse complement strand
TGCGCTGGGCAAGCGGCCGTGTTCGCATCTTCAAACGCGGCACTCGCTTGCTCCCCTTCCGACTCGCATTGGAAGTCGATGAGGCTCACAACGGGATCGTAACGGTCGAGCACTGCCACCTTGCAACGCGAAAGCAGGACGATTTCCTTCGCCACATGCGCCGCGTAGCTGGGAAAATGACGCATCGACACCTTCTTCAGGTGCATGTGCACGCGCCAGCCGCGCTCTTCGAACGCGCGCGCAACTTCTTTGAAATCGTAACTGGGCTCGTCTGCCTGCCGCGAGAGGAGCACGACCTCGTCGCCGCGCGTCGCCGCGCGCGACGAGAGACGATATGCGGTGTTGAACGCTGCGCGCGACACGCCTACGAACGCACGACGCACCTTGCTCTGGAGACTCATTCGTTCACTGCTCCTGTCCAACGTGTTCAAACACGACTAGCTTGACCCTCCCCATTTCGCCGCCTTCATCGGCAGCTGGAACCTTTCATGAAACAGACGGCCAAAGGGTACGGCCCCTTTTCGCCCTCCGCGTACGCTACTGCCCCTGCTTGGCGTATTTCGCCTCGGTTGCTTCCTTGGCGCCCTGCCACCACTGCTGGTTGCTCCGATACCATTCGATTGTCTGACGCAATCCTTGCGCGAAATCGGTGTGAATCGGCTGCCATCCCAACTCGCGGCGCAACTTCGTGGAATCGATGGCATACCGCCTGTCATGCCCGGGTCGATCGCGTACCCAATCGAAGTCGTCCGCTTCCTTACCCATTTCCGACAAGATGGCGCGCAGCACATCGATGTTCGAGCGCTCGCCATCAGCGCCGATCAGGTACGTCTCGCCGATGCGCCCGCGCGTGAGCACCTCCCAAACAGCCGACGAGTGGTCCTCTGTGTGGATCCAGTCGCGCACGTTCTTGCCATCGCCGTACAGCTTCGGACGGATGCCGCACAGGATGTTCGTTATCTGGCGCGGGATGAACTTCTCGATGTGCTGGCGCGGGCCGTAGTTGTTCGAGCAGTTCGATATGGTGGCCGCGACGCCATATGTGCGATGCCATGCGCGCACGAGCAGGTCCGACGATGCTTTGGTAGAACTGTAAGGGCTGGAGGGATGATATGGCGTCTCCTCGGTGAAGCGCGCCGGGTCGTCGAGCGCCAAATCGCCGTACACCTCGTCAGTCGATATGTGATGGAAGCGCGTTCCGTGCGCGCGTGCTGCTTCGAGCAGCGTGAACGTGCCCTCGACGTTCGTGCGCACGAACGGCGCAGGATTGGTGATGGAATTGTCGTTGTGCGATTCGGCCGCGAAGTGCACGCACGCATCGGCCTTCGCGAACAGCTCGTCCACCAGCGGGGCATCGCAGATGTCGCCGTGCACGAAATCCATGCGGTCGCCTGGAACGCCTTCGAGATTCTCCAGGTTGCCGGCATAGGTAAGCGCATCGAGTACCGTGATGTGCACCTGCGGCACGTTGCCCGCCACCCAGTGCACGAAGTTGCTGCCGATGAAGCCCGCACCGCCTGTCACGACGATATGTTTAGGCGAAAACGCTTCGCTCATGCTCTCCCCTTCACGCCAGAAGAAACTTGATTACACGTTGCCCATTATAATGCGTAACGCCCGAAACCCGCCTGGTATCGCCATCCGCGCAGCATTCCCATTGCCCAGCCATGTCAGAAATCCCTCCGACGCATCGGCCATGCGCTGAAAAGCGCAGCTCTCGAGTCTGCCGTAGACAGCCCCAACGACTTGCCTATCGGGTACAATGACACAAAGCGGATTTCCGATTGCTGAAGGAGCGCTCATGAAAGGCATCGTATTAGCAGGCGGGTCGGGCACGCGACTGTACCCCATCACGACGGTCACGTCCAAACAGCTGCTTCCGGTCTACGACAAGCCCATGATCTACTATCCGCTGTCCACGCTCATGCTGGCCGGCATCCGCGACATCCTCATCATCTCGACGCCACAGGACCTGCCGAACTTCTCGAACCTCCTGAAGGACGGCTCGCAGTTCGGGCTGAACCTGTCCTACGCCGTCCAGCCCTCGCCCGACGGGCTCGCGCAAGCGTTCATCATCGGCGAGGAGTTCATCGCGGGCGACTCGTGCGCGCTTGTGCTGGGCGACAACATCTTCTACGGCAACGGTTTGGGCCGCCACCTGCAACGGGCACGCAAACGCACCGAAGGCGCCACGGTGTTCGGCTATTACGTGGAAGATCCCGAGCGCTTCGGCGTGGTCGAGTTCGACGAGCATGGCAAGGCGCTGTCCATCGAGGAAAAGCCCGAAAATCCACGTTCGAACTTCGCCGTGACCGGCCTGTACTTCTACGACAACCGCGTATGCGAGTTCGCCAAGCAGGTCAAGCCCTCGCCCCGTGGCGAGCTGGAGATCACGGATCTGAACCGCATGTACCTGGAAGAAGGCACGCTGAACGTGGTCACGCTCGGCCGCGGCTACACATGGTTCGACACGGGCACGATGGACTCGTTGTTCCACGCCGCCGAGCTCGTGCGCGTGGTGGAAAACTCCCAGCACATGCAGATCTCTTCGCTGGAGGAAATCGCCTACCTCAACGAATGGATCTCGCGCGAGACGCTGCTGGAATCGGCCGACCGCTGCGGCAAGTCGTCATACGGCGAATACCTGCGCCGCGTCGCTGAAGGTGACGTGTACTATCCCAAGAACGACTGACAAGTCATCTTCCGATTTCAATAACATCTCGCACGGAAGGGCATGCCCCTCTTATCCTTTTGCAACCTGCAAGACCAGATGGCATGTCGCATCTCGTTCCATCCCGAGGCATCATCGCCCTCAGAGGTGTTGTTCATTTGTTGGCAAAGAATCAGGCGAAGCGCGCGTTTATAATCGTGACCGACGGATTCAGCCTCGCCGCTCGAACCGGCGAAAGGCGAAATCGTAACGGAAGATTCTGCCTCGCTGCACGAACGAGCGAGTCGAAACATACAGAGCGAAGAGGACGTTTGCATGATAGAACTGAAAGCCTACGCAGGCCTTATCCGCAACCATCGGGAACTCGCCGAAGAGCTCGGCGTTGCCATCGAAGGCCTCTCGCGGCGCGAACGCGAAGAGCAGCTGCTGGTGGCGGCGTGGCAGCGCTGGGGCGAGCAGATGGGCGCCCACATCAACGGCCAGTTCGGATTCGCCCTGCATGACACCGAAACCGACGAGCTCTTCTGCGCGCGCGACCCGCTCGGCGCCGAGCTGTTCTTCTACTACCAGAC
>OMSY01000039.1 GCA_900313875.1 uncultured Actinomycetes bacterium | reverse complement strand
GAGACATCGCCACAGCGCACGACCGTGTACTCGCCATGTTCCTGTGCGTCACTTAACAGCATGGACACCGCTTGATGTGATGATAAGTTCTCCCTAATTCCCACTGCGAAGAGTAAACCTAGGTGAATCATGCTGTCAACAAAACGGCACGTATGCGCTCCGTGAGCGACTGCGCTGGTAAAGGGCGTGGAACGGGTGAACCGGGCTGGGATGGTGCACTGCTCCCGGGGGCGGGTGCCACCCCAGCCCGGTTCACCCGTTCCACGCGCGTCCCCCGTGGGGTATGATGTGACATTATGGATGCTTACAACACATACCTCGATACCCGTGGATACACGGAGGGCGGTTACTCTTTCACCGATGTCGTGATCGAAGGCCTCGCACCAGGCGGCGGACTGTTCGTCCCGCACACCATCCCGACCATCTCGACCGAGCAGGTCTGCGCACTCGCCGACCTGCCTTACGCCGCACGTGCAGCCTTCATCTACCGCGTCTTCGGTGTCGATCTGCCCGATGAACTCGTCGACGAGCTCATGCAAGGCGCCTATGGCGACAACTTCGACGACGAGCGCATCTGCCCCATCACCGAAGTCACCCCGGGGATGCACGTCCTCGAGCTATGGCATGGACCGACGAGCGCCTTCAAGGACATGGCGCTGCAGTGCCTCCCCCGCTTCTTCTCGGCTTCCATCGACAAGAAGCGCGAAAGCGGTGGCGAGCCGTACGACTACCTCGTCCTCACCGCGACGAGCGGGGATACGGGCAAGGCCGCCCTGGAGGGGTTCCGCGACCGAGCGCACACCGGGATCATCGTCTTCTACCCGCATGGTGGTGTCAGCGATATCCAGTACCTGCAGATGGCCACCCAACGTGGCGACAACGTGCAGGTCTACGGGGTCCAGGGCAACTTCGATGACTGTCAGACGAACGTCAAGACCGCCTTCAACGATGTGCCCTTCAACGAGATGCTCGCCGAGAAGCACGGCATCAAGCTCTCGAGCGCCAACTCCATCAACTGGGGTCGTCTGCTGCCTCAGATCGTCTACTACGTGAGCTCGTATGCCGAGATGGTCAAGTCCGGTGCGGTGGCACCCGGCGACCCCATCGACGTCTGCGTTCCCACGGGCAACTTCGGCAACATCCTCGCCGCTTATTATGCACGGCGCATGGGCACGCCCATCTCCCGTCTGCTCTGCGCGAGCAACGAGAACCGCGTCCTCACCGACTTCATCCGGACCGGCGTCTACGACATCTCCGACCGCGAGTTCGTCCTGACCCCCTCGCCGAGCATGGACATCCTCGTCTCGTCCAACCTCGAACGGCAGGTCTTCGAGCTCTGCGACCGCAATGGGGATGCGGTCCGAGGATGGATGGACGACCTCCGGAGCAGAAAGCGCTTCGAGGTGGACGAACGCACCGCCGCCCGCATGAAGGAGCTCTATGCCGCGGATTCGGTATCCAATGCCGAGTGCTTCGCCACCATCAAGCAGGTCTTCGACGAGCACGGCTATCTCCTGGACCCGCATTCCGCCGTGGCATGGACCGTGGCGGAACGCCTGCGCGAGGACAAGCCCATCCTCATAGCGAGCACCGCGCACTGGGCGAAGTTCGGACCGAGCGTCTACCGCGCGCTCAAGGGCATCCCCGTCGGCTGCGACCTGCCCTCTGACGTGGCATCCCTCTCGGGCATGCAGCTCAACGAGCGCATCGCCTCCGAGACCGGCGCGGGACCCATCCCGGCCGGCTTGGCGGAACTCGCCTCGCTCACCCCGCGGTTCACCGGGGTCATCGCAGGCTCGCCCGTCAGCGTGGAGGAAGCAACCGTCTCGTTCCTGGAGAAACGCAAGCAACACTAGCAACCCCGATCGGAAGGTCCCCATGAACCACGAAACCGAGACGGTCGTTCAGCGTTTCCTTCGCTATGTGGCCGTGGA
Source organism: uncultured Actinomycetes bacterium (assembly GCA_900313875.1). Lineage (GTDB taxonomy): Bacteria > Actinomycetota > Coriobacteriia > Coriobacteriales > RUG844 > RUG844. The sequence goes on along the minus strand of OMSY01000039.1, from coordinate 18,665 downwards.
CACCCAGTCAGACCCCCATTCCGACAAGGTGCCGAGCACGCGCGGACAGCTCAAGCTCGCCAAGATGCTCAGCACCGAGCTCACCGCGATGGGCGCCGCCGACGTGCTCGTCGATGAACATGGGTACGTGTTCGCGACCATCCCGGCCACCGCCACGCACTCCGATGGCGCGGACCTCCCCACCCTCGGTTTCATCGCGCATATGGACACCTCACCTGCGTGCCCCGGTCACGGCGTGCAACCGCAGATCTTCAGGAACTACCAGGGCGGGCCGCTGGCGCTCAACGTCGAGAAGGACATCATCCTCTCGCCGAGGACCTACCCCGAGCTGCTCGACTACGTCGGGTGCGACATCATCACCAGCGATGGCACGACCCTGCTCGGCGCGAACGGCAAGGCCGGCATCGCCGAGATCATGACGATGGCACATACGCTGCTCTCCCATCCGGACATCCGCCATCCGCGCATCCGCCTCGCCTTCACCATCGATGCGGAGATAGGGCGGAGCTTCTCCAGCTTCGACATCAAGACCCTCGATGCCGACTACGCATACACCGTGAACGGCGCCGGCCACTGGGAGAAGATCGAATACGAGAACTTCAACGCCGCCAAGGCCCTCGTCACCGTCCATGGGCTCAGCGTGCACCCGGGCAACGCGAAGGGGCTCATGCGCAACGCCAGCGTCATCGCCATGGAGTTCTTCCACGCCCTTCCCGTCAACGAACGTCCCGAGAACACCGAGGGATACCGGGGGTTCTTCATGCTCGAGGGCATTCAGGGAGGCGTGAGCCTCGCCCGGTCGAGCTACCTCATCCGGGACCATAGCCGCCGCAAGTTCGAGGCCAAGAAGCAGCAGCTCTTCTCGATTGCACGTGCATTGAACGACAAATACGGCCCCGGCACCGTCGAGTGCTCGATCCAGGACACCTACTACAACATGCGGGACAAGATCGATCCCGAGAACATGCATCTCGTGAACAACGCCAAGAAGGCGGTACGCCTGTGCAGCGGCGTCCCGGAGGAGGCGCCTGTCCGTGGGAGCACCGACGGCGCCTACCTCTCGTATGCCGGCCTGCCCTGCCCCAACCTCAGCTGTGGTGGGCACAACTTCCATGGTCGGTTCGAGTTCATCGACTGCGAGTCGATGGAGCAGGTCGTGCATCTGCTCGTCACCCTGGTGGAGGTCTACGGCACCGACACGGCGCTCATGGGCAAGTCCATGCCGAGCAAGATCGCCGATGAAGCCCGGAAGATGCGTGCCGAGGCAGCGGCGATGAGCTCACTCGACACCCCGTTGACCGCGGAACCGGCCGACGGCTCGCCGACCGACCCCGCATCGGAGGATGGTGCAGCGCCCGATACCGATGGAGGCGCCGGCGCCATCGCATCGGAGGAGGAACCTCCCGACAACGTGGGGGTGGACATGGACGCAGCCGCCGATGACGGACCCGATGCGGAGCCGGACACCTCGGATATCCCGGATGCGCCGGATGACGAGGGGGGTCCTGTTCCCGATTCAGCCGATTCCGAAGACAGCTCCGAGATGGAGGCCCTGCCCGAGGATGACCCCGAGCCGTCCGAGGACACGGCAGAAGGATAAGCGATCCCATGTCACGCAACCCCTCGAGGATAGGCACCTTGGTCTCCTGGGTGCTCGTCCTGCTGTGCGCCTTGGCGATCTTCCTCATGTCCGCCACCCCTGCGGACCTCTCCCAGATGGAGAGCGGCACGATCGCCCGATGGCTCACCCCTCTGCTGCACCCCGGTTTCGAGACGCTCGACCCCCTTGCCCAGGAAGGCCTGCTCCAGCAGGTGGACCATGTGGTGCGGAAGCTGGCACATGCGACCGAGTTCGCGATGCTGGGGTTCCTGCTCGCCAACGCCCTGCAGCGCACCCGACGGCCCGGACAGCATGCACGGCATCGTCCACGCAGGCTGTCCCAGGTCATGACGGCCACCTTCCTCTGCGCGCTGTATGCGGTCAGCGATGAGGTGCACCAGCTCTTCGTCCCGGGAAGGGCGGGCATGGCGACCGATGTGCTCATCGACACCGCAGGGGCCCTGATGGGCATATTGCTGCTTCATGCGGTCCTCGCGTTGGCCCGCAAAGGGCGGCCTCGCCCCTCCGGCTGAGCTTGGACGGTGCGTGCGAAAATGATGCCCAGACGGAAAAACACCTCGCGATGCGAGGTGTTTTTCCAGGAGGTTGAGAGGGAGATGAGTGGTTGGATGTGGGTCACCCTGCACTTGCGATGGCGGCATGGTAGGGCGAGGTCGACCCGTCTTCCCGACAGGTGATGTCCTCGATGCGCAGCCCCTTGTCATACAGGGTGTCGTAAATGGTGGTGCAGGTATGGAACCTGCAGAAGGAGGCGCGGGCGTTGTCCTCATCGGTGTAGACCTTCCAACAGCCACAGCAGATGAAGTTGCGCCCCTCGTTCTCGATGAAGCCGATCACGTCATCGAAGGGATAGCCGAGGAACAGCCCGATCTCGTGCGGGAACGTGAGCTTGCCCTCCGACGAGCTCCTGTTCTCATCGCAGAACGCGATTCGGAGCGACAGGCGCTTGAGACAGGCGCTCACCGACGAGGTGTCGTATCCGTGGTCCTCGAGGAACCCGCGTGGGCCATCCTCGCGGATGCTCGCCGCCAGGCGCTCGGGGCGGTAGACGTAGATGAGCGCCCCGGTCTCACGGACGATGAGCACGGTGACCCTCACGCCGAACGACTCGAGCCGGCCCTGGAGATCGTGTACGAGCCGGCCGAGACACTGCCTGTTGTCGTCGCAGGATGCAGAGGACTGCATGCCATCGTCGTCCCTACCGGAGAACCGACAGCTGTAGTTGAAGAGACACGCAGGCTTGAACCCGGCAAGCGTCGGGGCGCAATGATGCACGAGACAGCGCTCGAAACGCTCGACATCGATTCGCTCGGTCACGGTACCTCCCTGTCCACACCGGCAACGTTAGGATGACCTAACTATAGGTAAGGGGTTCCTAACTGTCAAGCGATGAGGCCTCCGCCTACCTCACCGGTATGAAATGACAAGGGAATGGATGCAGGTGACATCTGCAAAAGACAGCCTCCGGCCTCGACCGCGGCCTTCAGGACACGATGAGCGTCCTTCCCTGGGAGGCGCACACCGTCTGCGCGGGATGCCCATGCTGCCTGACCGTACCGGCCAGTGAGCGCGAGGCCAGTTCGGGCAGGTTGTTGACCTGGGACAGGTGCATGCCGACGATGCACTCGAGCCGGTTGCAGAGCAGTGAGGCGAGCGTGTCGGAGGCCTGCTCGTTGGAAAGATGCCCCTCGTCGCCCATGATGCGCTGCTTGAGATAGCCCGGGTAAGGCCCCAACCTGAGCATCTGGAGGTCATGGTTGCTCTCGAGCGCGAGCACACGGCAGTCGCTCAGGAGCTCGCGCCCCTCAGCGGACAGGAACCCGGTATCGGTGGCATAGCCGACCGCATCCCCTCCACGCTCGAAGCGCATGCCGATAGGGTCTGCAGCATCATGACTCGTCGGGAAGCAGGTCACCTCGATGCCACCGACCCTCAGCTGAGCCCGATGATGGACCGGGAGGATGTTCGCGAGCTTCGCGACCTTCGGGACACGCGCCGTCCCCTCCGCGGTGTAGATGGGGACATCGAGCTTGCGGGAAAGCACGTCCACGCCGGAGAAATGGTCGGCATGCTCGTGGGTGAGGATAATCCCCGCGACACGCGTCGGGTCGAAACCTGCGAGTTCGAGACGTTTGAGCGTATGGCGGGCGGAGAACCCGCAGTCGACCATCACCGCGCCTTCGTCGCAGGCGACGACGGTGCAGTTGCCCTTGCTGCCACTCCCGATGACGATGAGCTCGAGCGAGGCGATCCGTCCAGGACACTCGATGCGCACCGGTTGCGAGAGGTCGGGACAGGGCCCCTCGTCTGCGGCGCGCGCGGCAAGGACCCGCTCCTTGGTGAGCGCGAATTCGGGGATGTCTTCCGGCAGGTGATGCATGGTTCCCATTGTAGCCCAACACAGGACATCGAACCCGTCCCCGTGATGGCGCACCGCCCCCGGCGGGCACCGGATGGCACGCCGGCCCCACGAAGGCCACGGCACAACCGCAAAGAGTTCCGGCCAGACAACCGTCTGGCCGGAACGATGATAAACGCGATGGGATCTTCAAGCGGGTAGCATATCGACCTTCATGGACACGAGGGAATCAAAGGAGTCACCCCACCACGTTTAACACGGGAATGAGAGCCGGTCCGCGCGCCTCAGGAATCCTTCCCGAGTCGCTCGATGGCGTCTGCGGTCTGCTGTGCCTGATGCTGGCACGCTCCACATGCCTTGCCATCGCAACCCGGGCACGATACCAGACCGCCCTTCCGATGTGTCCTGACCATCGAACGGATGCTGAGGAACACCATGCCGAGAACGATGGCCAGTACCACCAAGGTGCCAGGAGTCATCTCGATCACGACCTTTCCATCAGATGCGAACCGACCGAACAGGGGGCTTGCGGTGCGGGCGGAAGACCAGCCCGCACCGGTTCAGACCCCGTCTCAGGCTGCCGCTGCAGCAGCAGCCTTCTGCTTCGCCGACCAATCCTTCTGCGGTCGCACGAGCAGGAAGATGAACAGACCCACGAGCGCTATCGCGACGATGGTGAAGAAGTTGAACCCCACCTCACCCGTGGCAAGTCCTGCGAGCTGGTAGATGACCAGACCGACGCCGTATGCGAGACCGCACTGGTAGCCGATGGCTGCCCAGAACCACTTCATGCTGTTCATCTCGCGCCTGATGGCACCCATCGCAGCGAAGCACGGAGCGCAGAGCAGGTTGAAGGCGAGCAGGGCATAGCCAGCGGCAGGCAGATAGGCAGCCTGCACGTTGGAGTACCAGCCAGCGCCACCGGAATAGAGGACACCGAACGTACCGACCACGTTCTCCTTGGCGATGAGACCGGTGATGGTCGCGGAGGTCGCCTGCCAGGTGTCGCATCCCAGCGGGTAGAAGATCCATGCGAAGGCATTGCCGAACGCTGCGAGCAGCGAGTCACCCTGGTCCTCGACCGCACCGAACCCACCATCGGCGAAACCATAGTTCGAGAGGAACCATACGAGGATGGTGGCGACCAGGATGATCGTTCCAGCCTTCTTGACGAATGCCCACGCACGTTCCCACATGCTACGCAGGACCGCACTCACCTTGGGAACGTGGTATGCGGGAAGCTCCATGACGAACGGGGTGGTCTCCCCTGCGAACATCCGCGTCTTCTTGAGGATGATACCGGAGCAGAGGATGGCCGCGATACCGAGGAAGTACGCGCTCGGGGCGACCCACCACGCTCCACCGAAGATCGCGCCTGCGAACAACGCGATGATCGGCAGCTTGGCGCCACAGGGGATGAAGGTCGTGGTCATGACCGTCATGCGGCGGTCCTTGTCGTTCTCGATCGTACGGGAAGCCATGATACCGGGGACCCCGCAGCCGGTGCCGACGAGGATGGGCACGAACGACTTGCCGGAAAGACCGAACTTGCGGAACACGCGGTCGAGCACGAATGCGATGCGGGACATGTACCCGCAACCCTCGAGGATGGCCAGGAGGATGAAGAGCACGAGCAGCTGGGGCACGAAGCCGAGGACGGCGCCGACACCGGCGATGATACCGTTCACGAGCAGGTCCTGAAGCCAAGGCGCGCAGTTGATGGCGGTCAGCCCGTCGTTGACAACCGTGGGGATGCTTCGGATATAGGTACCGTACTCATGCGGATCGGGCTCCTCGACCTCGAGGGCAGCCGCATAGCTCGTCGCGGGCTCGACCTCGCCCGCCTCGGCATAGAGTGCGGAATCGACGGTGATGGGATCGCCCTCATCGGGAGTGTAGGTGGCGGTGATGCCCGCAGCTTCGGCGAGGGAGTCGAAATCCTCGGCCTCGGGATCTATGCCAGCCTCCTCGGCAGCCGCCTTGAAGGCCTCGATCTCACCCTGGGCCTGCTCGTAGGCGAGCACCGCAGGGGCATCGTCCGTCGCATAGACCGTGACGATGCTGTTCTCACCGGATTCGTCATCATAATCATCGAACTGGGACGTGACACCGGCCTCGCTGGCGGCAGCGATGAACGCCTTCATGTCGGCATCATATGCGTCGAGCTGCTCTGCCGTCGCAGCTTCCTCGTCCTCGATGGCCTCGGGCGGCTCGATACCAGCCTCCTCCGCAGAGGCGTTGAAGGTCTCGATGGCGTTCGAGGCGAAATCGAACTCGCCTGCGACATCATCGTAAGCGACCTCCTCGCCATCGACCACCTTGCTGCCACCGGAGAGGAACCAGCCGTCACCGAACAGGCTGTCATTCACCCAGTCGGTTCCCCAGGAACCGACCGTGGACACGGAGAGGTAGTAGACGAGGAACATGACGACCGCGAAGATCGGAAGGCCGAGCCAGCGGTTGGTGACGATGTTGTCGATCTTGTCGGACGTGCTCAGCTTGCCCTGGTTGGGACGCGAGACCGTGTCCGCGATGAGCTCCTCGACCCTCTCGTAACGGGCAGAGGTGATATAGCTCTCGGCATCATCGTCGATCGCGTCCTCGCAAGCGGTGACGAGCTTGTCGATCTTGGCGACCTGGTCGGCGGAGAGCTTGAGGTCCTCCGCGATCTTCTCGTCGCGCTCGAAGAGCTTGATGGCATACCAGCGCTTGAGGGCACCCGGGGTTGACGTGAGATAGGAATCCTCGATCTTGCTGAGAACCTTCTCGACCTCCTCGCCGAACCGGTCAACGACCGGCTGCGGGGCCTTGATCTTGGAGGCGTTGTCGATGAGCTTGACGAGGTCGTCAAGGCCCTCCCCCTTGTAGGCGGAGATGTTGACCACCTTGCAACCGGTATCCTTCTCGATCTGCTCGATATCGGCGGTGACGCCCTCCTTCTTCATGAGGTCCGCCATGTTGATGGCGATGATCATGGGGATGCCGAGCTCGGTGAGCTGGGTGGTGAGATAGAGGTTGCGCTCGAGGTTCATGCCGTCGATGATGTTGATGATCACATCGGGACGGTCCTCGGCGAGGAAACGACGGGCGATGACCTCCTCCGGCGAATACGGGGACAGCGAATAGATACCCGGAAGGTCGACGATGACCTTGTCCTTGTCGCTCTTCAGGCGCCCTTCCTTGCGGTCGACCGTGACACCCGGCCAGTTGCCCACATATTGGTTGGAACCGGTCAATGCGTTGAACAGCGTCGTCTTGCCGCAGTTCGGATTGCCGGCCAGGGCTATCTTCATTTGCACTTCCTACCTCCTTGTATGGTCTCAAGCGAAAGTTATCCGCTACTCACAAATCAGTGGTTAGGTAATTCTAACCATAGCTCCGAAAAAAAGGCGTTCTCACGCCCGTGACGGAACGGGACCGAGGCTCAGGAAACCTCGACGCACTCGGCGTCCTGCTTGCGCACCGACAGCTCGAAGCCGCGTACGGTGATCTCGACGGGATCGCCCAGGGGCGCGACCTTGCGCACGTACACCTTCGCGTTCCGTGTGAGACCCATGTCCATGATGCGGCGCTTGACCGCCCCGGAACCATGCAGCTTGACGACAGTGACCGTGTCACCGATGGCGACATCCCTCAATGACCTGTAAGAACCCTCGCTCATACCAGCACCTTCCTTGCCATGTCGTGCGCAAGAGCCACACGCGACTCCCTGACGTTGAGAATCACGCCACCGGCATTCTTCGCCACGACGACCACCTCGCAACCGGGAACCAAGCCAAGTCCCTCAAGATGCGTCTTGAGATCGGACTTGCCCGATATCTTCTGCACGATGCAGTGGCTGCCAACCTGCACCATCGATAACGGCATGATGAACCCCCTCCTGCCATGCAGGCCTGCCAAACACTGGTAGGCTTGCCTAATCCCTAAGTGGGTATATGTTATGCGCAGCATACTTCCGTGTCAATCTCAAGTCGTCACGGTTCTGTAAACGGGAAGGCTGGCCTAATCACGTGCACGGCCAGACGGAAGTCGGCAAGATGGTATCCGGGGAAGGGGTCGATGACGCACACCACCCCCGCGGGCATCGGGTGGCGTGCTGTTCCCGGGGAGGGTGCGCCGCGCGGCGCGGAGATGGCGTGCTGTTCCGGGGAAGGGTGTGATATGCGGCGCGGGGATGGCACACCGGTCCCGAGGAAGGGGCGCCATCCGGTGCCGACCGGGACAGGTCCCCGGGGTGGAATCCGCCGGCCCGCTCGATGCTATGCCCCGCCGTGCTCTTCCTTGTAATGCTTCTTCAGGGCCTCGAACGTCTCGTCGCTGATGTAATGCTCGACCCGGCACGCATCGTCGCTCGCCGTCTCGGGGCTCACCCCGATGCTTTCGAAGAGGTTCGTCAGAAGCTCGTGCTTCTCGTAGACGCTCTTGGCCGTCTCGAGGCCGGCCTCCGTGAGCTCGATACCGCCGTCGGGCCGTTTGATGATGTAGCCGTTGTCCTGCAGCTTGCCCATCCACTCGCTGATGGTGGGCTTCGAATAGCCCATCTCGTTCGCGATGTCCACCGACCTGACGAACCCGTGCTTCATATTGAGGACATAGATCGTCTCGAGATACATCTGTGCGGCCTCTTGCATGAGCATGGGAACCTCCGTCTCCTCTCTCCCGACCATCGAGAGCGATGTCGTTTGCCCTAAGTATAAGGTAAACCAAACTCAATCGCACGGCCGATTCGGGCATGTGCGGACTTGTGCCAGGCTGTGACGGGCAGGTCGCGCTGACGCACCACTCCCAGCAGGTGGCACACCGCTCCCGACTGGCGCACCCCCGGCGGACATCGACAACATCAACCTGTTTGGGCAGATTCGATGCATTGCTCATTGACGCCATGCAGTCCCTCCGCGTATTAGTTAGGTATTCCTAACTAATCAGAATGGAGGATTCATGAGCAAGGTCGCAGTTGTCTACTGGAGCGGTACCGGCAACACCGAGGCGATGGCGGATGCCGTGGCAAAGGGCATCCAGGAGAAAGGCGGCACAGCCGATATCATCGGCGCCGCAGATTTCGACAGCGCGAAGGCGGCGGAATACGATGCCATCGCCTTCGGTTGCCCTGCAATGGGAGACGAGGCGCTCGAGGAGATGACCTTCGAACCCATGTACGATGCGGTGAAGGGCAGCCTTGGCGACAAGAAGGTTGCCTTGTTCGGCTCCTACGATTGGCATGACGGCGAATGGATGGACTATTGGAAGGAGGATGCGGAGGGTGCGGGCCTGAACATCGTGGCGACCTGCATATGCAAAGACGCCCCAGATGAAGCCGCGGCTCAGGAATGTGCCGACCTGGGTGCTGCACTCGTCTGATCGAACACCTTGAGAGTCCAGGGAAGGCACCGGTCCCCATAACCAACCTCACTGCAAAAGCGGCGGAGCCCCCATCTGGGGACTCCGCCGCTTGATGTCGGTCGGCACGTGCCATCCTGGCACGTGCCACGATTCCTGTGCCGCCCGAGGATATGCTGGGCGGTCCAGGACCACGACCCCTGGTCCGCCCAGCATCACGGCTATCCCACCATCATCTCCCCGAGCGCATAACCGGTCGTCTGACGCAGCTGCGCAAGCCGTATGGCCATGTCGCGCGACACCTCCCGCAGCTCTTCCGCGGTTAGCCCGAAATCGGCTTCCGACAACCGCGCACGGATCTCGTCGATCCGCGCCTGCAGCTGCCGCGCGACCCGATACCCCTCCCTCGTGAAGGAGGCGGTACCGTAGGGTTCCTTGGCCACCAGCCCCTTCTCCCGAAGGGTCGAGAGCATCTTGGCGACCGCAGGCTTCGTTACATGCATCCGCTGGGCTATGTTCGCCGAGTGGATCTCATGCCCCGACTGGGCGATTTCGTACATGATGACCAGATACCGCATCTGCACCTCGGTGAGACAGGCCACAGGCAACTCCCATCTGCTCGGGTTGGAACGGGACTGGCCCCTGTCCAACCCGTATCGCTTGACAGCTCCAACAGCGGGACAGGGACGACCCCCGTCCCACTGGAGTGGAACAGCGGGACAGGATCCTGGCCCCTGCCCCGCCCCGCATCGCTTGATGGCTCCTACTGCCCCGCTTCGGCTCCCCCGCTCTCCCCGGCCATGCGGGCTCCCAGCAACGGTCGGGTGTTGCCCAGCGAGATGAGGGTCGTCGAGACGTTGTGCAGCAGGGCGCCGGTCGTCGCGGGAAGGATGCCGAAGACGCCGAGCGCCATGACTGCGGTGTTGAAGCACACGATGGTACGGTAGCTGTTCTCGATCCTCCCGATGAGCCTCTTGGCAAGCAGCTGCACATCGGGCAGCATGTCAAGCGAACCACGGAGCAACACGATGTCGGCGACCTCCTGCGCGATGTCCGTGGCATCGCCCATGGCGATGGCGACATCCGCCGTCGCGAGACCAGGCGAATCATTGACGCCGTCGCCCACCATGGCGACCTTGTGGCCCTGCTCACGGAACTCCTCGATGATCGCCGCCTTGTCCTGCGGCAGCACCTGCGCACGGTACTCATCGATACCGAGCAGCTCCGCAGTGACCCGTGCAGCGCCCTCGGAATCCCCCGTGAGCATGACGATCCTCCCCGCACCCTGGTCGTGCAGCCTCCGAACGATCTGCGCTGCGTTGTCGCGGGGAGGATCGCTGATGCAGACGGTCGCGACGAGCTTGCCACCCTTGGCGAGGAAGATGCTCGAGGTGCCCGGGGCGACCTCATCGAGCTTCTCGAACAAACCCTCGGGCTGCTCCACCCCCTCGTCCTCGAAAACGAAGTGCGCGCTGCCGATGATGACGGGTTCCCCGTCTATCGTCGACCGGATACCGTGGGCGACGATGTACTCGACCTCGGTATGGAATTCCTCATGCGCAAGACCCTGACGGGTGGCCTCCCCGACGATGGCACGTGCCACGCTGTGCGGGAAGTGTTCCTCGAGGCAGGCCGCGATACGCAGCGCCTCCCGCTCGGGAAGATCATCATCCCAGGATATGACCTTGTGGACGGCAGGATGCGCGTTGGTGAGCGTGCCCGTCTTGTCGAACACGAAGACATCTGCCGCGGCGAGTTCCTCGAAGAACCGCCCGCCTTTGACCACGGCGCCGAACGACGCGGCCTCGCGCATCGCCGACATGACCGCGATGGGCACCGAGAGCTTGATGGCGCAGGAATAATCAACCATCAGCACGCTCGCGGCACGGGCGGGGTTGCGGGTGATGGCAAGCACCAGACCGAAGGCGATGAGGTTGAAGGGGACGATCCGGTCCGCCATGCGTTCGGCCTTGCCCTGCATCTCGGATTTGAGGGTCTCGGACCGGTCTATCATGGACACGATCTCCGCTATGCGCGATTCGTCCGCAAGCGCCCTGGTCTCGACCACGAGCGAGCCTTCCTCGAGAGCCGTCCCCGCGAAGACCGAGGACCCCTCGTGCTTGAGCACGAGCTGGGACTCCCCGGTCATGGAGGACTCGTTCACCGCACCTTCGCCCTCCACGACGACACCGTCGACGGGCACGAGCATGCCGGTACGCACGCGGACCTTGTCACCGACCTTGACGTCCTCGATGGACACCCGGATGTCCTGGTCCCCATCGACGAGCCAGACCTCGTTGATCTGCAGGTTGAGCGTGTCCTCGAGTGCCGCCCTGCTACGATGGCGGACGTATTCCTCGAGGATGTCCGAGACACCGAGCAGCAGCATGATGCTACCAGCGGAATTGAAGTTCCCCTGCAACAATGCGGTGGCTATCGCCGCGGCATCGAGCACCTCGACGGCGATACCCCGCCTGAAGAGCGTCACGATGCCTTTCCTGAGGTATCCGAATGCCCTGACCGCGTTGTAGACCGCACGGACCGGTGCCGGAAGGAAGAACCTGCGCAGGTAGTGCGAGCCGACCCTGGTGATGAGCCTCGAGACCAGATGGTTCTCGGCCTCGCCCTTGGCCAGGACATCGGGATACCTCGCCTGGGGGAACGCATGGGGGTCGATCTGGCCGATGACCCGCAGGATATCCTCCACGCCGAGCCCGGAATACTCGACGAGGATACCGCCGTTGGCGTGGGTGACCAGCACCCTCTCGATACCCTCGACCGCCAGCAGGTACTCCGCGATGCCACGGGCATCGCGCTCATCGAACACGTACCGCCCGCAACGCAGGCGCAGGTGCCCGGGCAGGTCCCGCACAACCGTGCAATACATATCGCCTCTCCTAACACGTCACTTGCCTTGTATGAAGCAACCCCATCAAGGGGGTTCGGATGGAACGGGAGCCTGTCGGATGGCTGACGGCATGCCGCTGCCCTTCCGCCGGCGCACTGCTCCCGCAGAAGGGCGGATGCACGCCGGTCCCGTGAGCTTGCCCACCGGCGGCACGCTGCTCCTCCCAGCCTCGCCGGTGGCACACTGGTCCCGGGGAAGGACGCCACGAAACGTGGCACCCTTCCCCGGGACCAGTGTGCCACCCACCGACTCCCTGCCCCTGCATCCTCTGTCCCACCCAGCTGACAGCCGCCACCCTGGCAGGACACGGGACGCAGGGTCATCCAGATGGAAGAACCTAATCCGCCGCAGCGGCGAGAGCGGCCTCCTCCTCGGCGATCTCGAGCTCGACCTTCTCACGCACGCGACGCTCGATCTCGGCACGCTTCTGGGCCGCGAGGTTCCTCTGCTTGACCTCCTCGCTGGCTTCCTCGTAGATGTCGTTGGCGCCGTCCTTGATGTTCTGCGCGGTCTCCAGGACACGGTCACGGACCTGGATGCCGGCGGTCGTGCAGGCGACGGCACCCTTGTAGGCGCCATCCTGCACCTTGTCATTGGTCACGATGCCGCGCCCCACGATCGCCGCCGCCATACCTCCGATGAACCACCATGCACTCTCTTCCAAAAACATGACCACTCCTTTCCAACGAGCTCTCCTGCACAGCACGCGCAAACCGACCAGGGGCGCGCTGCATCTCTCGACGACGCGTTCGGGCCCATCGCCCTCCCGCTGTCCTAACCCTACAACCCGCACAAGTTGTTTGTCTTTACTAACTTCTGCAGTTTCACAAATATCGCATACCTTGGTTAACTCTTCAATTCGCAGAGGTAGATTCGGTATCGATTTCGCGGCGAACTCATCCGCAACGAGTTGCCTGTGGCTACTTTTCCCCGCGGAAGATGCAGGGGCGCGTGGCACCTGCCTCCACGCACAGGAATAGCCGGGAAGGTGACAGTTCGTTTTCCCATGAAAGCAGTCCGGTATGCCATCCATGGGTTCAATCGAAAAGGGGGTTTGCCTTCAGTAGGAGATGCTGTGTCCGAGTCAGGAGATGTGATGATTCAAAGGGATGTTTGCCCGAACATCCCCGCCACAGTGAAGAGAGAACCGAAGGGAGAGGAGGATAAACTGTCACCTTCCCGGCTATTCGATTGTCAAGTGTTGTCGTTTCCTGTGAGTTAGGACTTCCTAACTCGAGTACGAGAATACCCCTGCCCAACCGAGGTGTCAAGGATTAATTCAGAGTAATTCATAGGGAATTGAACCCACCGGTGAACGGCATGGCAGAAAGGGGAACCGGTTGAACCCGATCGACGATTCCCATTGACACGAACATCTGTTCGCCTTATGATACCCCTCACCAGGACGGCGACACGACAGGAGAGGACCCATGGACACCATGACCAAGCTCGAGCTCCTCACGGCCGCGGCCAAGTACGATGTCGCCTGCACCTCGAGCGGGATAGACCGCGATGCGCGGCTCGGCCACCTCGGCAGCACCACCTGCGCGGGGATATGCCACAGCTTCTCCGCCGACGGGCGCTGCATCACGCTGCTCAAGGTCCTGCTCACGAACAGCTGCCTGTACGACTGCGCCTATTGCGCGAACCGCCGCAGCAACGACATCCCCCGCGTCGCGTTCAGGCCGCAGGAGCTCGCGGAGCTCACGATGGCGTTCTACCGACGCAACTACATCGAGGGGTTGTTCCTGTCGTCCGGCATCGTCAGGAGCCCCGACTACACGATGGAGCTGCTCTGCCATACCCTGTCGATACTGCGCGAGTCCCTTGGGTTCGAGGGCTACATCCATGCCAAGGCCATCCCCGGTGCCTCCGAGGCGCTCGTGGGCCGTCTCGGCAGGCTTGCCGACCGCCTGAGCGTCAACATCGAGCTCCCGAGCGAGCGCAGCATGCAGGTCCTCGCCCCCGACAAGTCCCACGCATCCGCCACCGCGCCGATGGGCATCATCGCCTCGAAGGTCGCACAGGACAGAGTGGACAGAGCTTCCTCGCGCAAGCGTCGGCAACGGTTCGCCCCTGCCGGGCAGAGCACGCAGCTCATCATCGGCGCATCACCCGAGACTGACCTCGACATACTCATGCTCTCAAGCAGCCTGTACCGACGTTTCGACCTCAAGCGCGTGTTCTTCTCCGCCTATCTCCCGCACAACGACGACAGCCTCCTGCCCGGGGTGGCGGCTGACGTGCCGCTCGAACGGGAGCATCGGCTCTACCAGGCGGATTGGCTCATGCGCTTCTATGGCTTCGAGGCTTCCGAGATCGTGGACGAGGAGCATCCCTTCCTCGACCCCCTCCTCGACCCCAAGGTCAGCTGGGCCCTGCAGCATCCGGAGCTCTTCCCCATCGAGGTCAACACCGCCCCCTACGAGATGCTGCTGCGCGTACCTGGACTCGGGGTGCGTGGGGCGAGGCGGCTTGTACGTGCCCGCAGGCACGTCACGCTCTCCCATGACAGCCTTGCCGCGCTCAGGCTCCAGCTCAAGCGCATGCAATACTTCATCACCTGCAACGGGCGGTACCGTGCCCCGTTGGCGTTCGAACCGGAGCTCGTCCGCTCGCGACTCGTCGCCGATGCGGTCTCAGCCCGCGCGAAACGCAAGGGTGGGCTCGAGCTCGCACCTGGACAGCTATCCCTCTTCGAGGAGGCGCAGCCGCTGCTTGACGGTGGCCCGGACGCCCGTGACCTGCTGCCTCCTGAAGCAGCACCGTTCCAGCCGTTCCAGCGCGAGCAGCTGCGGGCGTTCGCCGCGCAGGAGCGCAAGCTCGCGTCGCTTCCCGCTGCCGGATGCATGTCATGAGCACCTGTCCCGGCAACTGCGCCCGCTGCACGCTCGACACCTGCGTCCGCAAGGCCTCCACGGGGCGGGGCGCCACCCGTGGCCGTCACCGCGGACGGGGACCCTCGGCTCCCGTCCCCCGCGACCACGACCTCGTGTATCTCTACGATGGCACGCTCGAGGGTTTCTTCTCGGCGGTGTTCGCCACCTACGTGCACCACGAGCACCCCTGCAACATCGTCGCGAGGAGGCACCTGCAGCTGGGGTTGCTGCAGGGCCTGCGGGAGATCGTCACCCGGCAGGACCATGCGGTACGGGTGCATGATGGCCTGGTGGACAAGCTCGGCCTGCACGAGTACGAGCGCATCAAGGTCGGCTTCCTGAGCGATGCGGAGGACAAGGGTGGCATCGTCTACCGCTACATCGCATATGCGATGCATGCGGGGAGTTGGGCGGCGCGGGACCATACCCATCCCGATGTCGCCGACTTCGACCGGATCTGGCAGCAGGTCTATGGCGAGCGCCACCGGATGCTCCAGTTCGCCCGCTTCTCCAAGACGGCGAACGGGGTCTATTGCGCGAAGATAGCCCCCAACGCCAACGTCGTTCCCCTCATGATGGGGCATTTCGCCGCACGCTTCAACACGCAGCCGTTCCTGGTCTACGACGAGGTGCACCATATCGCCGGCGTCTCGCAGGAGGGACGCTGGTGGCTCGTGCCGACCGAGCGCTTCGAGATAGGACCGCTGGCGGCAGGTGAGGCGCAGGTCCATGACCTGTGGAAGCGGTTCTACGATGCCATCTGCAACGAGGAGCGCAGGAACCCCCGCCTGCGCATGGGCTTCATGCCCAAGCGCCTCTGGGGCAACCTCGTGGAGATGGACCCGCTCGCCCGCCTCGACACGCGCAACGAGTTCGGGCTCGCACGACCTGCGACGGCCCCACCCGACGGGGAGGGCGCATCACGACCCGCGGGGACCCTGCCCGACGAGGGAGAGCTCCCGCAGCCTCCAGGGACCCTGCCCGCCAGAGGCGGTCTCCTTGGACCTGCAGAGACCCCTCTCGACGAGAGCATCGACAAGAGGGGTCCGGCACAACACCCCTTGGAGCTGCCGGCAGACGCTGCAGCCGTTCCTACGCCGCCTGCGTGTCCTGTGCCTCCTGCCCTACCTCCTCCGACGTGACGACAGGCACCCCCATCACCGGGCGCCCACGCGAGTCGACCACTTCCTTCACCACGGGCGCAGGCGAGGCCTCCCCCTTGCTCTTGGGCAGGATGAGGTTCAGGAGCACGCCGAGCAGCGCAGCCGTCGCCATGCCGGGCAGGGAATAGTCGCCGAGCGGGATGACCGTCGAGCTCGTCTCCATGCCGATGCCGACGACCATGATGACGCTCACGAGCATGAGGTTGCGGTTGTCGGAGAAGTCGACCTTGTCCGTGACGAGCATGCGGAGGCCGTTCGAGGCGATCAGCCCGAAGAGCAGCAGCGAGACGCCTCCCATGACCGCGGTGGGGATGGAGTTGATGAGCGCCTCGATCTTGGGACAGAAGGCACCGATCACGAAGGCGAACCCGGCAGCCCACCAGAAGATCTCCGTCGAGTAGACACGGGTCGCGCTCATGACGCCGATGTTCTCGGCGTAGGTCGTCGCCGGGGTACCGCCGAGGAAGCCGGCGGTCATCGTGGCAAGACCGTCACCGAGCAGGGACTTGGGCAGCATGGCGGAATAGTCCTTGCCGACGATCTCGCCGACCACGAGCAGGTGCCCGATATGCTCGATGATGACCACGAAGGCCACCGGGGCGATCAACACGATGGCGGACATCGAGAAGGTCGGCGGGGCGATATGGGGCAGTCCGACCCAGTTGGCCTCGAGCACCGGTTGGAAGTCGACGAGCCCGAGGAAGACAGCGACGATGTAGCCGACGATGACCGCCAGCAGCACCGGGACCGTCGCGATGAACCCGCTGAAGAACGTGGAGAAGAACACCGCCGCGAGCAACGTGATGGCGGCAGCGGCCAAGCCGACACCGTTGAAGGCCTCGCCCCCTCCCGTGAAGGCCATGTTGATGGCCGTCGCGGAAAGCCCGAGTCCGATGACGATGATGACGGGAGCCACGACCGGGGTCGGCAACAGGCGGTTGATCCACCCGGTACCTGCCAGCTTGATGATCCCCGCCACGATCACGTAGACGAGACCCGCCGCCACGATACCCGAGCCGGCGGCAGAGAGGCCCTGCGATGCCCCGATCATCACGATCGGGGTGATGAAGGCGAACGACGAACCCAGATAGCTTGGGATCCTGTGATGTGTGACGAGCAGGTACAGGATCGTGCCGATACCCGAGCACATGATCGCAAGCGACGGGCTCATCCCCGTCAGCAACGGCACGAGCACCGTCGAACCGAACATCGACATGAAATGCTGCAACCCGAGCGGGATGGCCTTCAGCGTCCCGACCCGCTCATCGACCCCTACGACCTCACGCTGTGACATGAGATGCCTCTTTCCTCCTTGAAACCATTCCCATCATCTGCCGGGAGCGTGCATCATCGCACGTCCGCCCCCGTTCCGCACCCGCGCATGCCGGAAAACCGAACATCGGCCCGTGCGGTGATTCGACCACCAGCTCAGCGTGTGCCGAATATCCGGTCACCCGCATCGCCGAGGCCGGGGATGATGTAGGAATGCTTGTCAAGATGGTCGTCGATGGCAGCGGTGAAGATATCCACGTCGGGGTGCTCCTCCTGGACCACCTTGATACCCTCGGGTGCGGCCACAAGGCACATGAAGATGATGTTCTTGCAGCCCCGTCGTTTGAGGCTCGAGATGGCTGCAACGGCACTGCCCCCCGTTGCAAGCATCGGGTCGACGATGAAGACACGGCTCTTGTCGACGTCCTTGGGCATCTTGAAGTAGTATTCGACGATCTCGATGCTGCCGTCGGCGTGCTCCTCGCGGTACAGGCCGATCGTGCCGATGTGCGCGAAGGGCATGAGCTCGAGCAAGCCGGCCTGCATGCCTATACCGGCCCGCAGGATGGGAACGATCGTGAACAGGTCGTCTGCGAGCATATCGAAGGTTCCCGTCGTCATCGGGGTCTTGACCTCGACCCGCTTGGTCGGCAGGTGACGCGTGACCTCGTACCCCATGAGCAGGGCTATCTCATCGAGCAGGTTCCTGAAATCCTTGCTCGTGGTGCGCTCATCCCGCATCAGGGCGAGCTTGTGCTGCACAAGTGGATGGTCGACGACGGTTACGGTGCTCATGGGTTCCCTTCTTTCCATTCAGGGTCGGACGGACAGTACCGCAGGGCGCCAGGCACCCTGCCTCACGCTCTCTTCCCCAGCACGGACCTGCACCATGTCAGCGGTCCGGACCATAAGGCTGACCACGGTATGCGGGCGGCTCATCCGCCGCATCCGCCTTGTCGTCCTCGGGCAGCTCATAGGACAGGTTCTCGATCTTCCAGTCTATGATCTCCTCTGGGGTGAGACCCTCGGGCATGGCCATCTCGTCAAGGGCAGGTTCCTCGGACATGGCCCCCTCGCAAGGGACGGATATCGCAGACAAGACCCCCTCGTCCGGTCCGGAGTGCGG
>OMSY01000031.1 GCA_900313875.1 uncultured Actinomycetes bacterium | reverse complement strand
CTGATGATTCCCGAAGCAGGGAGACCGCAGGCCCGATGACCTGCGGTCTCCCTCGGTGTTGCCTATGATGCGGGAAGGCGGCTAGCAGACGCCCTGGGCCAGCATCGCTTCCGCTACCTTCTTGAAACCGGCGATGTTCGCACCCACCATGTAGTTGCCCGGGGTACCGTTCTCGGCGGCGGCGTCATCGGCAGCATGGTAGATCTCCTTCATGATGCCCTTGAGCCTGTTGTCGACCTCATCGACCGACCAGGAGAGACGCTCGGAGTTCTGCGACATCTCGAGACCGGAGGTTGCCACGCCACCAGCGTTGGAAGCCTTGCCCGGTACGAAGATGACACCGTTGTCCATGAGGTACTTGGTGGCGTCGTACGTGGTGGGCATGTTCGCGCCCTCGGCAACGATCTTGCAGCCGTTGGCGACGAGGTTCTTCGCGTCCTCGATGCGAAGCTCGTTCTGGGTGGCACACGGATGCGCGATGTCGCAGGGGATGACCCAGACGCCACGACCCTCATGATACTCGGCACCCTTGACGCGGTTCACATACTCGCTGATGCGGGCACGCTCGACTTCCTTGAGCTGCTTGATGACCTCGAGGTTGACACCGTTGGGATCGTAGATCCAACCCGAGGAGTCGCTCATCGTGACGACCTTGCCGCCGAGCTCGGTGACCTTCTCGGCCGCATAGATGGCCACGTTGCCAGCACCGGAGATGTCGACGACCTTGCCCTCGTAGGAGTCGTTGCGGCAGGCAAGGAGCTCCTCGGTGAAGTAGGAAAGGCCATAACCGGTCGCCTCGGTGCGGGCAAGCGAGCCACCATAGGGAATGCCCTTGCCGGTGAGCACGCCGGTCCACTCGTTGCGGAGACGCTTGTACTGACCGAAGAGATAACCGATCTCACGGCCGCCGACACCGATGTCGCCGGCGGGGACGTCGGTGTCCGAGCCGATGTGGCGCTGGAGCTCCGTCATGAAGCTCTGGCAGAAGCGCATGACCTCGCTATCCGACTTGCCCTTGGGGTCGAAGTTGGCGCCACCCTTGCCACCGCCCATCGGCAACGTGGTCAGCGAGTTCTTGAAGATCTGCTCGAAACCGAGGAACTTGATGATGCTCAGGTTCACGGAGGGATGGAAGCGCAGGCCACCCTTGTAGGGGCCGATCGCGCTGTTGAACTGGAAACGGTAGCCGCGGTTGACATGGACGTCGCCCTTGTCATCGACCCACGGTACGCGGAAGATCACGCTGCGCTCCGGCTCGACGAGGCGCTCGAGCAATGCCGCCTCCTTGTAGCGGGGATCGGATTCGATCACGTTCCGCAGCGAATCAAGGACCTCGGTCACCGCTTGGACGAACTCGGGCTCCTCGGGGCTCTCCTGTTTGACACGGTTAAGGATGTCATCGACATAGGACATGTTTGCTCCTCACAATAAAGACCAATGGCGTATGAAACCGCCGTACCCCTCTCCAGGCACCGTCCTCATGATATTTCAGCTGTGTTTCGATTGTGTTTCAGATTCGGCAATCAAGCCGTTATACACCCGATATCA
Organism: uncultured Actinomycetes bacterium; assembly: GCA_900313875.1. Taxonomy (GTDB): domain Bacteria; phylum Actinomycetota; class Coriobacteriia; order Coriobacteriales; family RUG844; genus RUG844. The sequence goes on along the minus strand of OMSY01000031.1, from coordinate 1,818 downwards.
TGCATAGGCATCCTTTACACAAACAGGCATCTGCATAAAACCAGGTCATTTTCCCCGATATCGAATGGTCGGATGTCAGGAGGAGACGCGCCCCTCCTCAAGGTAGGTCTCCCAGCGTCTGAGCGTGTCATCGCTCAGCTCGTGGCTCATCCCACAGGCCTCGACCTCCGCGGTCGAGGGGTGCACGCCGAGATGCTCGACAAGGAACCGCTTCAGGAGCTGCCGCTGGTCGTGGAGCCGGGCGCCGTACTCCCATCCCGCCCGGGTCAGCTCCACGTCACCATATCGCTCCTGGGTGGCATAGCCGGCCTTCTTCAGCGTGCTCACACCCTTGTTGACGCTCGGCTTGGACACCCCGAGCTCCTCGGCGATGTCGACGGAACGCACGGGGCCTCCCGAGATGAGGGCGAGCTCGTACACCTTCTCGAGATAATCCTCGTTTGCGGGGGTCAGCCTCTCAAGCCGCATCTCGCACTCCTATCATCCGAATCCCAGCAACGAGCCCACCTGGAACACGATGAAGGCGCAGACCCAGGCCACGGCGATGCTGTAGCATATCTGCGCAAGCGTCCATTTCCAGGAGTTCGCCTCGCGTGCAAGCGTCGCCACCGTGGCCAGGCAGGGCACGTACAGGACCACGAACACGCAGAAGGACAGGCTGGTGAGCGGGGTGAAGCCCGCTGCGGAGAGCACGGCCGCGTTGAGGCCGGTCCCGCCTGAATCCAGGTTGCTGTACAGGACGCCCATCGTCCCGATGACGGCCTCCTTGGCGACGAAACCCGTCAGGAGCGCGGTGGCCGCCGTCCAGAAACCGAAGCCCAGCGGACCGAACACCGGGGCGATGACGTGCCCGATGCTCGCGAGGATGGACTCCTCCATCTCGCAGAGCTGCAGCGACGGAGAGAACGACGAGAGGAACCAGACGACCACCGACATCGCGAAGATGATGGTACCGGCACGCTGGAGATAGTCCTTGAGGGAGTTCCCGAGGGCGATGCCCAGGGAACGCCAGCGTGGTGCCCGGTAGCGGGGCAGCTCGATGAGCAGGGGCGCGGTCTCGCTCCGGAAGACGAACTTCTTGAGGATGCAACCGGTGATCACCGCGACCACGATGCCCGCGACGTACAGCACGAGCAGCATGATGTCGGCGCTGGATGGGAAGAAGGCCGCGATCATGGTGAGCAGGATGGGGGCCCGCGCGCCGCAGGACATGAAGGGCACGAGGAACAGCGTGGTCTTGCGGTCCTGTTCGTTGTCCATGGTCCGGCATGCCATCATCGCCGGGACATTGCACCCGAACCCCATGAGCATCGGCATGAAGCTCTTCCCCGAGAGCCCGAACCTGCGCATGAACATGTCCATGATGAACGCCGCCCGTGCCATATAGCCGATATCCTCGAGCAGCGTGAGGAAGAAGAACAGCACGAGAATCTGCGGCAGGAACGAGAGAACGGCACCGACACCTGCGATGATGCCATCGAACACGAGGGAGTACTGCCATGTCCCCTCGGTGAACAGGGGCGCGATCCATCCCGAGAAGACATCCACCAGTTTCGTCATGAGCCCCTGGAGGGCGATGCCCGGGCTCGGGAAACCGAGGAACAGGAAGTTCTCCGAGAACGTGCAGTGGAACATGAACCACATCACGAGCAGGAAGATGGGAACGGATGCGAACCGGTTGCAGACCACCTTGTCGATGCGGTCGGAACGGTTCTCGCCCGGTTTCCTGGAGCCCTTCGTCACCGAGGCCTTCACGACCTCCGCGATGAAGGCGTACCGCGCCTCCGCGTTGGCCGTCTCGCTTTCCTGGGACAACGG
>OMSY01000022.1 GCA_900313875.1 uncultured Actinomycetes bacterium | reverse complement strand
TGCTGGGCGAACTCGGGATCGTTCTTCTTCTCACGGCTGTCGAAACGCAGGTTCTCGAGCACGACGATGTCACCATCCGCCATCTCGTCGATGACGGCACCGACCTCGTCACCCACGATACCGTCGACCAAGGTGACCTTGCGCTCAGGGAGCAGGCGACCGAGCACACGCGCTGCCGGTGCCAACGAGAACTTCTCCTCGAAGCCCTCGCCCTTGGGACGTCCGAGGTGACTCATGAGGATGACCTTCGCGCCGCCGTCGACCAGGTACTCGATGGTGGGCAAAGCCGCGCGCACACGGGTGTCATCCGTGACGGTGCCGTCAGCCAAGGGGACGTTGAAGTCGACACGTACGAGCACGCGTTTGCCGGAAACATCCACATCCCCGATCATTTTCTTGGAAAACATCGTACCTCCGATTTCGGGGCACCGGCCGCCTGCCTCACACCGCGCATGACCGTGCCCGCCGCTAGATTGTCCTGTCGGCTATCTTACCATGCTCCCACTGCTCGGACGCGCGAGCATAGGGGACGCCGGAAGCGCACCCGGTACCGGCGCTGGCACCGGACGCTTGGGGCAGGCCGGCAGCCCTCCGCCGGCTTCCCACAAGGAAGCGGGCGGCGGGTCCGAAGACCGCACCGCCCGCCTGGTTCGCGTCAGCAGCTGGGAGCTACTTGCACATCAGCTTGGCGAGGTCCTTGCAGCGGTTGCTGTAACCCCACTCGTTGTCATACCAGGAGATGCACTTGACGAGGGTGTTCTTCTCGCCCATCACCATGGTGAGACCGCTGTCGAAGATCGAGGAGTGCGCATCGCCCACGATATCGATGGAGACGATCGGGTCCTCCTGATACTCGAGGATGCCCTTGAGCGGACCCTCGGCGGCAGCCTTCATCGCCGCGTTGATCTCGTCGACGGAGACCTCCTTCTCGAGCTCGCAGACGAGGTCGACCATCGAGCCATCGGGGGTCGGGACGCGCGTGGCCATGCCATCGAGCTTGCCGGCAAGCTCGGGGATGACCAGGGCGACCGCCTTGGCGGCACCGGTGGTGGTCGGGATCATCGAGACGGCCGCAGCACGCGCACGACGGAAGTCCTTGTGCGGAAGGTCGAGGATCTTCTGGTCGTTGGTGTATGCATGAATCGTGTTCATGTAACCGCGCTTGATCCCGAAGTTGTCAAGCAGGACCTTCGCCATCGGGGCGAGGCAGTTGGTGGTGCAGGATGCGTTGGACACGATGTGCATGGTGTCCTTGTCATAGGTGTCGTCGTTCACACCCATGACGATGGTCGCGTCGACGTTCTTGCCCGGGGCCGAGATGATGACCTTCTTGGCACCGGCATCGATATGGGCCTTGGCGGCGTTGCCGTCACGGAAGAAGCCGGTCGACTCGATGACGAGCTCGACACCGAGCTCTCCCCAGGGGAGGTTCGCCGGGTCACGGTCGCAGAGCACCTTGACGAAACGACCGTCGACCTCGATGCCGTCGTCCTTGACGACGACGGAGTCGTAGGCGCAACCGTGCACGGAGTCATACTTGAGGAGATGTGCCAGCGCAGCGACATCGCCGAGGTCGTTGACTGCGACCACCTCGAGGTCGGGGTCCTTCTCCATCGCCCTGAAGACCAGACGGCCGATACGACCGAAACCGTTGATTCCTACCTTGATAGCCACGTGGCTCTCCTTTCGGTTCTGCGCATGCGCGCCTTTCATCCTCGGATATGATACACCATTCGCCCCTTGCCAGAACGATACACGGGTCGCTTCGCGCAGGCGGCTGGCCCGATAGCGCTACAATTGACCACAGGTTGCAGGCAGGCCCGGCAAGCGGATATACGGGCCTGCGGCGGCGACAGGCGTTCGCCCGTTCACCGCACGGGTCGCAAGGGCTCATGCCCGTCACCGGCCCCACGGCGTTATCGGTCCCCGGAGCATGGAGGCGCACAATGACAAGGATCGCCATGAAGACACCCCTCGTCGAGATGGACGGGGACGAGATGACCCGCATCATGTGGCAGATGATCAAGGAAAGGCTGCTCGAGCCCTACATCGAGCTCAAGACCGAGTACTTCGACCTCGGGCTCGAGCACAGGAACGACACCGATGACCAGGTGACCGTGGACGCCGCCGAGGCCACCAGGCGCCTGGGCGTCGCGGTGAAGTGTGCCACCATCACACCGAATGCCGCCCGTGTCGAGGAATACGGTCTGAAGCAGATGTGGAAGAGCCCCAACGGAACGATCCGTGCGATGCTCGACGGCACCGTCTTCCGCGCACCGATCATCGTCAAGGGGATCGAGCCCAGCGTGCGCTGCTGGAAGCGCCCCATCACGTTGGCACGCCATGCCTACGGCGATGTGTACCGCAACGCCGAGCTGCGCATCGACGGACCGGGCACCGTGGAGCTCGTCTACACCGCAGCCGACGGCAAGGAGACCCGTGCACTCGTCCACGAGTTCGATGGCCCGGGCGTCGTGCAGGGGATGCACAACCTCGACCGCTCGATCGAGAGCTTCGCGAGGACCTGCTTCAACTACGCACTGGATTCCGGACAGGACCTGTGGTTCGCGAGCAAGGACACGATCTCGAAGACCTACGACCATCGGTTCAAGGACATCTTCGCCGACGTCTTCGCGGCGGAGTACGCACAGCGTTTCGAGGAGGCCGGGATCAGCTTCTTCTACACGTTGATCGACGATGCGGTCGCGCGCGTGATGAAATCGGAAGGCGGGTTCATCTGGGCCTGCAAGAACTACGACGGCGACGTCATGAGCGACATGGTGTCCTCGGCGTTCGGCTCCCTTGCGATGATGACCTCGGTGCTCGTCTCACCCCAGGGACATTTCGAATACGAGGCCGCACACGGGACCGTCCAGCGCCACTACTACCGGCACCTCAAGGGCGAGCAGACCTCCACGAACTCCGTCGCGACGATCTTCGCCTGGACGGGTGCCCTGCGCAAACGCGGCGAACTCGATGACCTGCCCGAGCTCATGGCATTCGCGGACCGGCTCGAGCGGGCGACCCTGTTCACCATCGAGGAGGGCAGGATGACCGGTGACCTCGCCCGCATCACCACGATCCCCGACCCCGTCGTCCTCGACACCCTCGGGTTCATCGATGCAGTCGCGGAGAAGCTCGCCGCCAGCGAGTAGCCTGGACCTGGGACGGGAGTCTGCCCCTGCTCCATTCTGACCCCTGTCCCGCCGTCTCGATGGGACAGGGGCAGGTTCCCGTCCATGCCCGGCCGGCTCCCCGGCCCGGCATCCCGGCAAGGCCACCTCGCCCTACCCCGGCAACCTCAGGTTCCGCATGCACGCAGCAGCCGAGTCGCTTATCATATGAGGATGACCATCAAGCCACGGATGATGCAATGACGGAGCGACCTTTTTGCGAGGTGCCTCATGACCGATTCACAGAACGGCGCGACCAGACCCACCGACACACCCCAGGGACCCGACCTCATCGTGATCACCGGCATGTCGGGTGCGGGACGCACCGAGGCCCTGCACACCTTCGAGGATCTCGGCTACTTCTGCATCGACAATCTCCCGCCCTCGCTCATCATGAACCTCGTCTCGCTTGCAGGCCTGCAATCGGGCACGATGAAGCGTCTCGCCATCGTATGCGACCTGCGGACCAAGGACCTCTTCCCCGCCCTCATCGACGAGCTGCACCATCTTGACGACATGAACGTCACCTACACGCTGCTGTTCCTCGATGCATCCGACGCCGAGCTGCTGCGACGCTTCAAGACCAACCGTCGCCGCCACCCGATGTGTGACCGGGGCATGACCATCAGCGCGGGCATCGGCAAGGAACGCGGCATGCTCTCGGGCGTCCGCGAGATCGCGAACCGCGTCGTCGACACGACCCAGATCCGCACGCAGGAGTTGCGCGAGCTGCTCCGTGAGATGTATGCGGGCGGGGCGAAATCGCTGCAGGGGCTCAGGATCAACGTGTTCTCGTTCGGGTACAAGCATGGCATGCCCCTCGATGTCGACATCATGATCGACGTGAGGTTCCTACCGAACCCGTACTACGAGGACGAGCTGCGCCATCTGACCGGACTCGACGAGCGTGTCGCCACCTACGCCCTGGGAAGCGACGATGCCCAGCAGTTCCTGACGGCTTGGAAGGCACTGCTCGATTGCATCATCCCCGGATACGTCAAGGAGGGCAAACAGCACCTCTCCATCGGTATCGGCTGCACGGGCGGACAACATCGCAGCGTGGCGATCGCCGAGCTGACCGCCGCCCACCTCGTCGCGGAAGGCTACGAGGCCGATGTCACGCATCGCGACATCGCGCTTGCAGAGACATGATGCGCTGACGGGGCCTTCTCCCCATCCGGCAGCATCATTGGAACGGAATGCGAACACATCATGAACGATTCTCCAAGAAAAGCAGTGGTGATCGGCGGCGGCACCGGTGCGCCCGTGAGCATCCGCGTGCTTCTCGGCCTTGGCTGGCAGGTATCCGCCGTCGTGGCCATGGCGGACGATGGCGGGAGCTCCGGCATCCTGCGCGAACGCGCCGGCGCCATCCCCCCGGGGGATATCCGGAAATGCCTCGTCGCGATGGCATCCGATCCCAGCTCCCCCCTCGTGCGATCCTTCCAGTACCGCTTCGACTATGCCAACAACCACGCCCTGGGGAACCTCATCCTCACGGCGCTGGCCGACACGACCTATTCGTTCCCCGAGGCGATCCGCATCTGCGAGGAACTGCTGGACACCCGTGGGCACGTCTATCCCTCGACCCTCAACAGCGTCGAGCTGTCCGGGCGCACGCGGGACGGCAGGGCGCTCGTCGGGCAGGCGAACATCGTGAAAAGCGATTGCGCGCTTGCCCGGGTCTTCCTGACACCGCAGGACGCGGAGCCATATGCCCCCGCGCTCAAGGCCATACTCGATGCCGACCTCATCGTGCTCGGGCCGGGTTCACTGTTCACCTCCATCATCCCCAACCTGCTGGTACCGGGCATCACGGAGGCCATCGCGCGGTCGGACGCCACCACCGTCTTCGTGTGCGGACTCGCCGACATGCAGGGGGAGACCTGGGCGCTGAACTGTGCGGAGCATGTCGAGGCGCTGCTCGACCACGGCATGCGCAACCTGCTCGACTATGCGTTCATCCACTGCGACTACCCGGTCCCCATCCCGGGACAGGTGACCCAGGCCTTCGCCCCGGTGACCGGCGCCGAGGCGACACCCTCGATGACGAAGCCACCGACACCGCACTCGGTCAGACGCGTGCATGTCGACTACGAGCTCCTGAAGCGCATCGAGGCCCAGGGGCCACACGTCATCGCACGCAGCTTCGTCGACCCGCTACGACCGACCTGGCACTCCCCGGAGATCCTGGCGGAGACGTTCGAGAAGGTGCTTTCCTGATGTCGTTTACCGCTGAGGTAAAGGATGAACTCTCCCGCAGCGAACCTGCCTGCCCGCTCTGCAACCGTGCGATGCTCTCCGCCATCGTTCACATCGAAGGCACGCTCAACATCTCGGGTTCCGGTCGCTACCGCCTCGAGATCGCAACGGAGACACCGGCGGTGGCGCGCACCGTCGTCCGCCTGCTGCACACCGAGTTCAACCTCAAGACCGAGGTGACCACACGGCGCAGCGTCCTGCACAAGACCTACAACTACCTCATCACGGTCCCCGGTCAGCCTCGTCTGGCGAAGGCCCTCGAGGAGCTGGGCATCATCGACCCGGACAGCAGGAGCATCGTGGCGGGAATCGACGAGCGGTTCGCGGAACGCGAATGCTGTGCTGCAGCATACCTGAGAGGCGCGTTCCTCGGAAGCGGTTTCGTCTCCGACCCGCGGGGCGACTTCCACTTCGAGATGACGACCGAAAGCGAGGTCCTCGCACATGACCTCGCGGCCCTGATGGAGCAGCATGGCATCAAGGCCCGCACGATGAAGCGCCGCAACGTGTACACGACCTACCTCAAGGGAGCCGAGCGTATCGTGACCTTCCTCGCACTCGCCGGCGCGCACCGGAGCGTGCTGACCATGGAGAATGCACGCGTGGTCAAGTCGGTGCGCAACGATGTGAACCGGACTGTGAACGCGGAGGTGGCGAACTCGCGGAAAGCCTCCAACGCCGCCTATTCGCAGATCCGCGACATCAAGCTGATCGCCGACCGTGCGGGGCTCGACTCGCTACCGCCGGCCCTGCGCTCCTTCGCCCAGCTGCGCCTCGCCCATCCCGAGGTCTCGCTTCGCGAACTGGGCGAACTGGCGGACCCCCCGTTGTCGAAGTCGGCGGTCTACCATCGCGTGCGCCGCCTCGAGGCGCTCGCTGACTCGTACCGGGACAGATGATGAACCGGAACGGGCACTCGCGGATGCCTTCGACCAGGCTCCTAGCGGCTCCCCCGATGTCGCCTACCGCCTGCGACAGCCAGCGTGACGCCTGCCATGAGCAGGGAGATCACCGAGGTCCCGACCGTCGTGTCACCGGTCTGCGGCATGCCCGAACGCGTCGACTTCGCCGGAACCGCCGAACGGGAACCGGATGAGACGACCTTGGTGCTGACCTCGTTCGATGGGCTGTTCGGGGTGTCACCGTCGCTCGGGCGGTCGGGCTTGCCCACGACGCCGAGAAGCGCCCTGTTCCTGATCTCGTGGGCATCATTGCATTCGTTGACCTTCACCGTCATGGTGAGGTTCGCCGTACCGCCGGCAGGCAAGGTCTCGATGAACCAGGTCGCGAACTCCCTGCCCTCCGTCGTGGAACCATAACGACCCGAGCCATCACCGCCACACGACACATAGGTCGTGCAGTCGGGGACGAAATCCTTGACGGTGACTCCGGTTGCATCGCCGACCCCTTTATTCTTTACCGTGATGGTATAGGTAAGGATGTCTCCAGCCTGTACGCTGGACTTGTCGACCGACTTCCGCATCTCGATCTTCGGGGTGCCGGATGCCATCGGGGTCGCAGTGGGCGACGGACTCACGGGTGCCACCGAGGGAGACGGTATC
>OMSY01000214.1 GCA_900313875.1 uncultured Actinomycetes bacterium | reverse complement strand
TGGTTGGCCATGCGGGGGATCACCGAGAAGCGGATGGCCGTGCGGCTCTCCCCATCGATGGTGATGTCGGCGAACGAGGGGATGCAGACGATCTCGATACCCACCGGCGAGAGGAATCCACGGGAAATCGCGATGGCCTTGACCGCTTGGTTGACGGCACCAGCACCGACGGACTGAATCTCGACAGGGACCCCATCCTTGATCATGCCGGAAATCGCACCAGCGACCGAAGAGGGGGATGACTTGCTCGAAACCTTAAGGAAATCCATCTTCGCGATCTTTCTCGTAGTCTGTTGAGCTTGTGTGGTTATAGCCAGGACAACCTGCCCGTTCGTTTCGGATTCGTTAATTATACCCTTTGTGCACGCATAATCAAACGCGCGCCCCCCGTTCGCCATACGTTCCCGCAGGTAACAGCCACTTCGCCTAGGGCCTCACAGAGCCTTACGACCCTCGTGGAACGCCTTCAGGTTCGCCTCGATGGTCTTGCGGGGTACGCGCTTCGCGATGACGTCCTCCCATACCGATACCTTGAACGGCAGGGTCGCCGAAAGCGCACCGATGAGCACGACGTTCGTGCCCTTCGGGTTGCCGATGGCGTTGGCGATGTCGTAGGCGGGCACGAGCTTCGCACCACGCTCCTCGAGCATCTTCTCAGGGTCATCGGGCATGCTTGCCTGTCCGATCTGGACCGGCAGGGAGGGGATGGCCTGGGCGTTCACGAGAAGCGTCCCGTCCTCAGCGAGATACGGGAGGTTGCGCAGGGCCTCTATCTCCTCGAAGGCGACGATACGGTCCGTCGTCCCCAAGTCGCACACCATCGACGCCACCTCGTCGCCGAAGCGCACGACGGTCGTGACGCTTCCGCCACGTTGCGACATGCCGTGTATCTCCGAGAGCTTGACCTGAAGCCCTGATGCGGCTGCCGTCTTGGCAAGGATATCGGCAGCGAGGATCGTGCCCTGACCACCCACACCGCAGAGAAGTACCGTCGTCGTCTTCATCACTCGTCGCCCTCCTCGGACTCATGGGAAATGGCATCGAAATCACAGTACTGGGCACACTGACCGCATCCGATGCACATCGTGGGGTCGATGTGCGCATGACCGGTCACCGGGTCCTTCCCTATCGCGGGGCAGCCAAGCGATATGCAGGAGCCGCAGCCGATGCAACGCGCATCATCTACCCGGAACGGCGTCTTGTGCGTCCTGTGAACGAGCACGCATGGGCTGCGGAACACGATGACCGACAGGTCATCGGCATCGACGGCTTCCCTGAGCGCGGTCCTGGTCGCATGGGCATCCATGGGGTCCACGATCCTGACATCCTCGATGCCCATGGAGCGGCACAGCGCCTCGAGGTCGAGGGACCGGCCCTCACGCGGTTGCAGCGTACGACCGTTGACGGGATTGCCCTGCTGCCCCGTCATGCCCGTCGTCCTGTTGTCGAGGATGACGACCGTTGCATTGCCCCCGTTGTAGGCGATGCTGAGAAGGGAGGTGATGCCACTATGCGCGAACGTGGAATCACCGATGACGGCGACCACCGGATACGAGGAGTCGACCTGGTCGTCCACGCTCCGTGCTATCTCCATGCCATGCGCCATGGAGATGCTCGCCCCCATGTCCACGACGGAATGCACGCTCGCAAGCGGGGGGAGTGCGCCAAGCGTGTAGCACCCGATGTCGCCACAGACGTTGGCACCGAGGTTGCGGAGCTCGCGATACACGAGGCGATGAGGGCATCCTGCACAGAGTGCCGGCGGACGCGGCGGAAGGCCCTCCACCGCATCGGCATGCCCGGGAAGCGCCTGACCGAAGGCAGCTGCGACAAGACCGGGGGTGAGCTCCCCGTCCTGCGGCAACGGGTTGGGTGTCGATGTGACCTCGATACCCATCGCACGGATGTGCGTATCGTAGTAATCGCAGATCTCCTCGACGATATAGACCTTGTCGACCTGGTCCGCGAAGGCACGCAACCGCGCTGGCGGAAGCGGCCAGCTCAGACCGAGCTTGAAGACGCTCGCATCGGGAAGGGCCTCACGTACCTGCTGGTAGACCGCACCGGAGCAGATGATGCCGACAGAGGCGTCCCGTATCTCCTCGCGGTTGAGGTCGGTCTCCTCCGCGAAGGCGATGAGCGAGCGCTCGCGTTCGTCGACCACCTTGCGCCTGACCTTGCTGTTGGCGGGCATCATCACGTATTTGCCGGGATTGCGCTCATAGGTCCTGCAGGGCACCTCGTCGCGGGCGCCCGTCTCGACGATGCTCTTGGTATGCGAGAGGCGCACGCATGACCTGACCATCGCAAGCGTGTCGAACCGCTCCGATATCTCGAAGGCGCGCTTGGTGAAATCCCGCGCCTCCGTGCTGTCCGAGGGCTCGAGCATCGGGACACGGGCGAACGCAGCATAGTTGCGGCTGTCCTGCTCGTTCTGCGAGGAGTACATGCTCGGGTCATCCGCTGCAAGCAACACGAGACCGGCACCCACTCCAGTGTAGGCGATCGTCATGAGAGGGTCTGCAGCGACGTTCACGCCGACATGCTTCATGGTGACAAGCGTACGCTTGCCTGCCATGGAGACGCCCAGCGCCGTCTCGAGGGCCACCTTCTCATTGGGCGCCCATTCGGCATAGGTGCCCTCGAGCTTGCTGAAATGCTCGAGGGTCTCCGTCGACGGGGTGCCCGGATAGCCGAGACCGACGGCCGCCCCTGCCTCCCATGCGCCTTGGGCTATGGATTCGTTACCCGATAACAGTTCTCTTGACACGCCGCCCCCCTGATCCGTCTCTCCCCTATCCACCTCGTGCTCCTCGCCTGATGAAACCGGGGCAGGGGCACGGACACGATGATACCACTGTGACCCTCCGCAAGCCGCAGGCCAACGGTCGACGTATCATCCCCTGCAGGAACGGCGCCCACAGCCCGGACGGCATCGTTTCCGAAATGGGCGCAGGTCATCCATGCATCCCATCTGGATGCACAGGTTCGTCCGACCCACAGCGTCATGAGCGGTCTTCCCCCATACCCCTGTCCCCGAGGCTGGAAAGGAACCCCTCGACCACCTGGTTGAACTCGTGAGGCTTGTCATAGATGATGAAATGACCGCCTTCCATGAACCGCAGCTCCGCACCGGGGATGCTCTGCGCGATGAGCCGTGTATGGGCTTCCTCTATCATGTCATCGGTACCCGCCACGACAAGGGTGGGTACATGCAACCGCGCGAGGTCATCGGGGTCGATATGCGGTTCGTCCATCATCAAGCGGAGCAGGTCCAGCTGATGCCGGTCACCCACCTCGAGCGCCCTCTGATATGCCGCCCTGTCCCCCCGACGCACCTCCTCGGTCAAACCCTCGGGGAACAGGTTCCCCCCGTTCAGCACCATGCTCAGCACACGCTCGGGATGCTTCAATGCGAACAGCAGGACGATGTTGGCCCCATCCGAGAAGCCGAGCAGGTGTGCGGCGGCTATCCCGTGATGGTCCATGAAACCGGCCAGGTCGTCCGCAAACTGCATGAGGGTGAACGGAGCCGTGCCCCGTGGGGACAGACCATGGCCCCGCGTGTCGATCGCATAGACATGGAACATGTCCCTGAAATGACCGACCTGCTCCTTGAAACAGGTGCCATCCTCGCCGTTCCCATGAAGGAGGATCA
>OMSY01000061.1 GCA_900313875.1 uncultured Actinomycetes bacterium | reverse complement strand
TGGTTCGCAGAGGCGCGGACCTGGGGTCGGGGAGGTCAGTAGGGGAGGAACCCGGCGACCGTCTCCCCGAGGGCGGAGTCGCTCTCGAGGATGACCTCTGCATCGTCATAGATGGGGTAGAGGACCTCCAGGGTCTTCTGCTGCTGGATGATGAGGTCCCTGGTCTTGGGGAAGATCGGGGGGTTGAGCGCGTTGACGGTCGCCCTGCACTGGACGACGACGGGCTGTGCGGTCTCGATGACCGTGAGGAGTTCCGCTGCCTCCTTGTTGACCGATGGGGAGGTGAAGGGGGAATAGCGGTCCTCATCGACCGAGGAGGCCGTGGCCGTCCAGTTGGAAGAGCTCATCGGGTCATCCTCGTCATTTCCATCCTTGCTTGCCCTGGCATCGGTGCTCGCGGCCAGCAGGTCGCCATAGCTGAGCGTGATGGGTTCGGTGAGGTGGTTGCCCAGCTGCGCATTCACGTTGACGAAGGTGCGTGCGGCATCGACATCGGTTCTGAGCACGGGGATGTAGGTGGCGAGTTCCCAGCTCCAGTGGTTGGCCCGTGCCTTGAGCCGGTTGGACATGTTCGCGATACGGCTCGCCGTCTCCTTGGCTGCCTTGATGTCCTCTGAGGCGATCTGCTGCTTGAGCGTGCCGTACTCTGCTATCACCTGCTCGCTCTCGCTCTGCACGCGCGAGAGGTTTCGGTAGAACAGGGCGGAGTACCCGGCAATCGCGAGGACCGCGACGACGATGAGAAAGCGCAGCAGCTTCTTGAAGGGATGACGTCTCCGTTCCCCGTCGGGAGGGGAGGAGCTGCTTCTTGTCGTCGGGACCCGGGTCCTGCCGTCTTCCGTGCTGTCTGGCTTGCGCGCCATGACACCCCCTGGTTCACGCGTCTCGCTGCGGTTAGGGTGTGTTGCGCGGTGTAGTGTTCAGACAACCGTATGTTACCATCTCGGGACGGTTTGTGGAGCGATGATGAAGGTCGGTTATCATAGACCGTCGATTCATAAGGGACTCTCACGATGGGGTACCGCTCCCAGCGGTGAGGGTATCGTTGCGGCAGGGGGTTTCAGTGGGTGACGAGAGGAAGCTGGGCGAGTTGCTCGAAGCATGGTTCGGGCCGGAGGAGCTACGGCGTGACGAGCCCATGTCCAGGCACACGACCTTCGAGGTCGGCGGTCCCGCAGATTTCTTCGTGACCCCCTCCGACGCGAAGGGCGTCGCGCATGCGGTGGAGGCTGCCATCTCGACCGGGGTACCTTGGCGGGTCATGGGGCAGGGGAGCAACCTGCTCGTGGCAGATGCCGGCGTGCGGGGTCTGGTGCTGTGCATCGGCGAACGCCTGTCCCATATCGAGGTGGATGGTACCCGCATCAGGGCAGGTGCCGGCGCGACCAACGAGGCAGTGGCCGAGGTGGCTTGCGATGCCGGGCTTGCCGGTTACGAGTTCGCGAGCGGGATCCCGGGATCGATCGGTGGGGCGGCGATCATGAACGCCGGTGCCTACGACGGTGAGTTCAAGGACGTCGCGACGAGTGTCCGCTGCCTGGTGCCCGGTCAGGGTGTCCGCGAGGTATCCGCCGAGGAGGCGGCATGGGGCTATCGGCACAGCATGATGTCCGACCTCGGCTACATCGTGCTCGAGGTCACGCTCGAGCTTCAAGAGGATGACCCGGCGGCGATCCGCGCCCGCATCGACGACTTGACCGCACGACGTGAGTCGAAACAGCCGCTGGAGATGGCGAGTGCGGGCAGTACGTTCAAGCGACCCGTGGGGCATTATGCCGGCAAGCTCATCGAGGAAGCCGGCATGCGCGGCCATGCAGTCGGTCGGGCGCAGGTGTCCGAGAAGCATTGCGGGTTCGTCATCAACACCGGAGGAGCCACCTCGGTCGAGGTGCTGCAGGTGATACACGATGTCCAGGAAGCGGTCCATGAACGTTCCGGCGTCATGTTGGAACCCGAGGTCCGGATGTGGGGCTTCGACTGACCTACAAGGGGTTCGCACGGGGCCGACGGTACGCTGCCTGTCTTCCCGTCACAAGGATGGTCGTCATGATCATGAGCACCAACCCCAGCCAGTCAGCCCAGGTGAAGACGGTGCCGAGCCAGAGCGCTGAGAGCAGGGTGGCGCTGACGGGTTCCACGGCGCCGAGAAGGCTTCCCGTGACCCCACCGACGACGGCGACGCCCTCGAGGTACAGCGCGAACGACGCGAACGTGCCGAGGACGACGATGAGCACGAGCACCAACAGGCCGATACCATCGAGATGGGGGATGGTCGGCACCCCGGCATCCAGTCCCTTGCCGGTGGCGGCTGCGAACACCCAACCGATTGCGGCCACGACACCGCCGATGAGCATGCCGAGTCCGGTGATGGGGAAGCTGCCCCACCGCTCGAACATCCTCCGTGGGTACATCACGTAGAACGCCACCGACAACGCGTTGGCCAGGCCCCAGATGAGTCCTGCCAGGGGTATGTGCAGCATGCCGGGATCGCCCTTGGTGGCGATGAGGAAGGTGGCGACGAGGGCGCAGGCGAGCCCGCCCACCTCCCGTGCGAAGGGAAGCCGGTGCATCAGCAGGCAGGTGGCGATGACGACGAACACCATGTTGAGGCTCTGCAGCACCGTCGCGGTTCCCGCGTTGGTGTATCCGATGACCACGAGATAGGTGAGCTGGCAGAGGAAGAGTCCCAGACCGCCGAAGGCGGCGAGCTGTTTGCATGTGGGTCGGTCCATGAGGATGTCATGCAGCTTGTCCCGCTGGGAGATGATGAGGGTGGCAAGGAACAGCAGGCCCGCGCCGAGCATGCGCGCCATCGTGAGGAAAAGCGGCGAGATGGCGTAATGCGAGAAGAGGTACTGTGAACAGGCACCCGAGAAGCCCCAGAGCGAGGCACCGATGAGTGCACATATCACCCCTCGTACCTTTCCCGCCATCCCACTCCTTTCAGCCAGCATATCCTGGGGCCGTGTTCTGGCATGCATGTTATCACCGAACCCTCATCTGTTACACGGAATCATCGCGAGGGGTGCTTGCGATGTACATGATGCTTCGCCATCGGGCCCCTGCGGTCCCTCGGCCACCGAACATCCCGGCCTGTTCCCGCCAAGCATGCTATCCTCGTCATGGAAAAGGTTAGGGTAGTCTAACTTCCAGGAGGTGACGATGTCCTCACCACTTGTGAGGAGGTTTCCGCGGGAGCTGCGTGGCAATCTGGGCAAATACTTCGGTATCTTCCTGATGATGACCGTCTCCATCGCTTTCATCTCGGGATTCCTCCTCGCCGCCTCCAGCATCCAGACCCTCGGTGAGGGCATCCGTGACAGGTACCATGTCGAGGATGGTCGCTTCATCTCAGATTTCGAAATCAACACCTCGGCCCTCCGGTCGGTCGAGAGGCTTGGGATGACCGTCTACCCTGACTTCTCGTATGACCTGCCGCTCGTCATCGATGGGAGGGAAACGCACGACAATCCCATCACCGTGCGTCTCTATGCCAACCGCTCCTCCGTCAACCTCGCCGCCTATGCCGAGGGACAGGCGCCTGCTGCGGATGATGAGATCGCGCTCGACCGCGTCTTCATGAACAACAACGACCTGCATATCGGTGATACCGTGTCCGTCGATGGGAGACCCTTCCGTATCTGTGGAACGATGTCCCTTCCTGACTACCAGAGCTTGTTCGTGGACAACGATGACTTCCTGTTCAACGCGCTCACGTTCAGCGTCGCGCAGGTGACCCCTGGCGCCCATGAGGGGTTCCGCGGCAACGGCGAGCGCTTCTCCTATTCCTTCGTGCTCGACGATCGTGGGATGTCGCGTGCCGACCGGGCGGACCTCGAGACGCGGCTCGCCGAGAGGCTTGCGGACAAGGGCGTCGTGCTCGACGACCTCATCGATGCGGATGACAATCAGGGCATCACGTATGCGCTCGATGATGTCGAGGGCGACCAGGCCATGTGGATCGTGCTCCAGTTCATGCTCATCCTCATCATGGCGTTCGTGTTCGTCGTGCTCACCGGTGCGACGATCGAGCAGGAGAGCGCCGTCATAGGTACGCTGCTCGCCTCCGGGTACCGCAAGGGTGAGCTGCTGCGGCATTATCTGACCTTGCCGGCGGTCATCGGTGCCATCGCCAGCCTGCTCGGGTTGCTGCTCGGTGTCACCGTGCTTGCGGGTCCCATGCAGGGTCTCTACTACAACAGCTACGGCCTCCCCCCGTATGAAGCGCATTTCAACCCGCGTGTGATCCTGTTCTCCGTGGTTCTGCCCTTCGTGATGCTCGTCACCATCACCTTCATCGGCCTTTCGCGCAAGCTGCAGTTCACGCCCCTCCAGTTCCTGCGGCATGAGGTGACGGGCAAGGGGCTGCGGAGGATGCCGCGCTTCCCTGAACGAATGGGGTACGTGAACCGCTTCAGGCTGCGGGTCCTGTTCCGCAACGCCTCGCATTTCGTGACGTTGTTCTTCGGTATCATGTTCGCCTCGCTGCTCCTGTTGTTCGGCTTCTGCCTGATGCCCACGGTGGCGCATTATGCCGAGTCGCTCAGCTCGGACATGGTGTCGGAACATCGATACATCCTCAAGGCACCGGTCGAGATCGACGGTTCGGATTCCGAGCGCAGGGCATATGCCGCTGCCGAGCGCATCGCCACCGCGGAGAGCATGGCGGACATCCTCGGTGATGAGGGCATGATCGGCGATCTCCTCCTCTCGAGCACCATCGTGCCCGGGGCGAACAGGGTGAACACCCTTGACAACACCGAGGAGGCCATCGCGCAGGCTGAGAAGATCGGGGTGGCGCAGCTCGGCATCGAGCGGAAGCTGGGCGGTCGGTTCGAGACGGTCTCCGTCTACGGTATCCAGGAGGGGTCCCGTTACTGGCCGGACATCGATGTCTCGGATGGCAGGGTCGTGGTGGGCAAGGGCGTGCTCGAGAAGACCAAGGTCAAGGTCGGTCAGCCGGTCGAGCTCAAGAACAAGGTCACGGACGACCGCTATGTCCTCACACCCACTGCGGCCACGTCATCGAGGACCGACCTGTCGGTGTACATGAGCCTCGATACGTTCAACGGGCTCTTCGACAACGATGACGGTTATTTCAACGGCTATGTCTCGGATGAACCCCTGAACATCGACGCGCGGTACGTTGCGAACGACCTGACCCCCGATGCCATGCTCACGATCTCGACGCAGCTCGAGGACTCGCTGGGGGACATCATCTCGATGATCGTCGTGCTCGCCGTGCCCATCTACCTCATCCTCATCTTCCTGCTCACGAAGACCGTCATCGACCGCAGTGCGCGTGTCATCTCGTACATGCAGGTGTTCGGGTATCACGACGACGAGGTCGGGAAGCTCTACATCCGTTCCATCACGGTGGCGGTCGTCATCTCGTTGTTCCTGAGCCTGCCGCTCGTCTATGGGTTCATGGTGGTCCTGGTGAAGGTCCTGTTCATGTTCTACAGCGGGAACTTCCCACTCACCATCCCGATGAGCCGGTTCGCCCTCGTCATCCTCTGCGGAACCATCTCCTATGCGCTCGTGGCGGTCCTGCACCTGCGGCGCATCCGCAAGGTTCCCTTCTCGTTGGCGCTCAAGGTGCAGGAATGATGCTCCCGGGCGTCCGTCACGTCGTGACGGGGCCCATACGATGTCGGCGCCGTGCGGCGTCAGGTGAGCAGGAGCACGAGCAGCGGGATCGTGAGCACCGAGCAGGCGGTCGAGATGAAGGTCGCCCGTGTGATCGTCGCGGTGTCACCTCCATAGGTGATGGAGAGCATCGTCCCCAGCGAGGCGCAGGGCATCCCCGCGGTGACCGTGATGACGCCGAGGACGAGCGGGTCGGTGACGAACGGACGGAAGGCGAGGAAGACGAGCACCGGGACCGCCACGAGCCTGAGGAAGCTCGACGCATAAGGGGACACCCGGTCGAGCATCGACCTCACCGACATCTTGCCGAGGGTGGAGCCGATGACGAGCATCGATGCCGGGACGGTGAGATTGCCGAGATACCTGCAGGTGAGACCGATGACCCCCTCGTGGTCGGTGATGTGCAGCAGTGCAAGTGCGATGGCGACGAAGCAGGAGACGAGGGTCGGGTTCAACACGCTGCGCAGGAGGTTCCGTGCGCGCGTGCCGATGGGGTCCTGCTTCCCTGCAGGCCCCTCCTTCCCACGTCCGATCATCCAGATGCCGATGGTGAAGACGAAGATGTTGAACGGGATGTTGTAGACCGCCCCGTAGAAGACGGCTTGCGGTCCGAAGATGGCGTTGAGCACCGGCAACCCCATGAAGCCGACGTTCCCGAAGGTGATGACGAAGGCATGTGCCCCCTGCTCGCTGGGGGAGGCTCCGTGGAAGAGCCGTGAGACGAGGCTCGCCACGACCGCGACCAGCGTGTAGGAGAGGAAGGAGAGGCCGACGAGTTGAAGGATGGTGCCCGTTTCCGGGAGGCTCTCGCTCGAGAGGACCGACGAGACGATCATGGCGGGCAGTGCGAGGTCCATCACGATACGCGTGAGACGCGCATCGAAACCGTCGTTCAGGTACCTGCGCCTACGCAGCACGATGCCCGCTGCCATGAGCAGCACGAGCACGAGCATCTGCGTGACCGCATGTCCGAACACCTGCATGGGGTCCCGAACCTCCCTGACCTGTCCTTGCCGCCTGCACTCCTGTGGGTGTCATGGCTTCCAGCATGATGACCGTTTTGCAAGTGTAACGCTGTAGCGCATGCGACGACGGGTATTCCCGCATGTGGTCCGTTCATTGGGCGCCCGTGGGGTACAATTCCAAGGTGATGGATGCATATCTCACAGACAAGCACAACAGGTTCCTTCGCAGGAGGGTACAGTCGCGTTTCATCTCCGCGATACCGGAGATGCGCCTGGTGAAGGTCTATCCCGATGTGCTCTATCAACCGGTCCTCGGTTTCGGTGGTGCCCTGACCGAGGCTGCTGGATATGTGTTCTCCCATATGGATGGACGGCTGCAACGCGAGTTCGTCGCGGCATGCTTCGGCCAGAAGGGTAACCGTTACAACCTCGCCCGTACGAGCATCCAGAGCTGTGACTTCTCCTTGGGCCCACGTGCCTATGTCGAGGACGCATCCGATGTATGGCTCGACACGTTCTCCATCCAGGGTGACCGTTCCTATGTCCTCCCGCTCATCAAGGCGGCGCAGGAGGTCAACCCCGGGCTCGAGTTCCTTGCAAGCCCTTGGAGCCCCCCTGCCTGGGCGAAGACGAACGGCAGCATGAAGGCGGGTGGCTATCTCAAGCATGGGGCGTACGGTATCTGGGCGCGGATGATCGCACGCTACCTCCTTGCCTACCGCGAGGAGGGCATCGATATCGGGCGCATCACCGTGCAGAACGAACCGCAGGCGAAGCAGACCTGGGAATCCTGCCTGTTCAACGCGTATCAGGAGCGCGAGTTCCTCTGCAACCATCTCAG
>OMSY01000053.1 GCA_900313875.1 uncultured Actinomycetes bacterium | reverse complement strand
GTTCTGCGAGATGTGGCCGGCCTCGGACATGGTCAGGGCACGCAACAGCTTCTACATAGTCTGGGGGAACATGCGCCGGGCGCTTTCGCTCGACGATGGACAACGCAGGTTCATAGACCTGCGCGAGAACACGATCGCCCTCAACCGGAAGCTTGTGGGCTCCGACGTCTTCCGCTTCGATGAGCTCCAGCGCAAGCTCATCTCATCCAGCACCACGTCCCTCGACGAGCTCATCGGGGTGTTCTCCGAGCTGGAGCATGTGTATACGGGCGATCTTCTCGGCAGCGGATTCGACAGCGAGTATTTCGAGGGTACGCGGGAACGCTACCGGGAAAGCTTCGTCGATGCCATGGTGAACGCCTCGCGTGTGGCATATGCGCAGGACAAGGAGGCCGTTGCACTCTGGTTCGCACGCAAGTCGGTGGAGTACGGACCTGACCGCGAGGACACGTACGAGTCGCTCATCCTCGCCCAGCTCTCCAACGGGCAGACGATTTCGGCAACGCGGTCCTATCGACGGTATCGATCGATACTTGCCGAAGGCTATGGTGTGGCGCCTTCGGATGAGGTGCGGTGCCTGTTCGAACGGGTGGCCCCGGGTATGCTGCAGCGCCTGGATGAGGAGATACGGCTGAACAGATGGCAGGGGAGGCGTTGATGGGGGTTCAGGGTGTGCCCATCAGGTGCCGACGCGTCAAATCGTTGACTGTTCGTAGTGTTCGTTTGCTTGACTTCGAGCAAGGTCGAGGTTGTAGTTTTAACTTGGATGTCTTTCCGCGATTTCCGCGGAAGCGGGCATCTTCGCCGGCGATGGGGAAGAGCAGGTGCGTCATGGCGTCATCGGGACGGTTCGGAAGGTTCTCCAACAGACGTGACAGGGGTTTTCTCCTCGGCGTCATCTTCTTCATGCTCATGGGCAGCTTCATGGCATTCTCGCTTCGCAACGCCTCCACGAGCAGCCGCAACCATGTCCAGACGCAGGGATATGCGACCGTGCGCACCTCGGAGTTCATCAACCTCCTCGGTGAGGGGTCTTTCCGGAGCGTCAACCTCGACTCCAAGGCGGGAATCGTCTCCGGGATCGCAAACGACGAGGTCACGGTGAGCGACATGTTCGCAGGCGAGGTCACGGTGAACAGCGTGCGCACCAACGCCCCGGAGACCTCCGAACTCTACAATCCCACCTATCTTCAAACGGTGGCTCCCGACACCGAGTTCTCGTATCAACCCATCATCTCCGAAGGACTCGACAAGTACATGGTCACGGTGATCGCCATCGGCATCATCGAGGTGGTCGTCCTGCTCATCATAGTCATCCTGCTCATCAGACGGCGACGGATGGCCGCCATGCCCCAAGGTGGCGGCGGTGCCATCGACATCAGCAACCTGCGCCCCGGGGACCGGGTCACGACCAGCCGTTCCATGAGCAGCAATTTCTCCATCGAACGACCCGATGCCTCGTTCTCCGACATCATCGGGATCCCCGAGGCCATCGAGGAGATCACCGAGATGGAGACCTTCCTGCGCAATCCCGAGAAGTTCAGACGCGCTGGTGCCGTCGCGCCCAAGGGCGTCCTGCTCCAGGGACCGCCGGGTGTCGGGAAGACCGCTCTTGCGCGGGCGCTTGCCGGTGAGTCCTCCGTTCCGTTCATCGCCACCTCGGGTTCGAATTTCATCGAGATGTTCGCCGGTGTCGGCGCACAGAGGGTTCGCGAGCTGTTCACCCTCGCCCGAGCCAACCAGCCTTCGATCATCTTCATCGACGAGATCGATGCCGTCGGCGGCCGGCGTGGTATGAGCATCAACAGCAGCGATGAGCGTGAACAGACGCTCAACCAGCTTCTGGTCGAGATGGACGGGTTCTCGATGACCGACTCGGTGATCGTGCTTGCGGCCACCAACCGCGCCGACCGTCTGGACGAGGCGCTGAAACGAGCGGGGAGGTTCGATCGGACGATAGCCATCGGTGCTCCCAACAAGGAAGGTCGCAAGGAGATCCTCAAGCTCTATGCACAGGACCGTCCGTTCGCGCATGAGATCGATTTCGACATGCTCGCCGCCCATACCTACGGTCTTGTCGGCGCCGACCTGAAGAACCTCATGAACGAGGCTTCGATCATGGCCGTGCGCAACAGTGACGAGACGGGCCTTCCGCCCCGCATCACCTATGCTGACCTGCAGGAGGCCTCCGAGCGCGTCGTCGCGGGTCCTGCCATGAAATCCAAGCGGATGATGGATGAGGAGAAGGAGCAGGTCGCCTTCCATGAGGCTGGTCATGCCATCGTCTCCCATATGCTCCCGCTGTGCGATCCCATCCAGAAGATCACCATCGTTCCCCGTCAGGAGGCGATGGGATACGTCCAGTACTACATCGAGGAGGACACCTATATCACGACGGCCGACAAGCTCAGCCAGACACTCGCGGCGCTTGTCGCCGGAAGGGTGTCCGAGAGGATGTTCTGCGGCATCGAGACGTCGGGGGCGAGCAATGACCTGCAGCGTGCGACGACCTTGGCGCGTCGTATGGCGGATGATTTCGCCATGAACGGCGAGGATGGGTCGCTCGAGGTGTCGGTCTATGACGAGCATGGCATGAAACTGCCTTCCGGTGAGCACGACAAGCGCGTTTCCGACCGTGTGGGCGAGTTGCTCAAGGAGGCCAACGACCTTGCGAAGAAGATACTCGGGGAGCACGAGGAGGATGTGCGCAAGGTCGTCGAGATCCTGATGGACGAAGAGGTCATCGAAGGTGACCAGGTGAGTAGGATACTCGGTCAGGCGGCATGACATGATGACGCCGTATCGCGATGGGGTTGATGATGGTGGATGAAGACATGGTCAAGGAAGGGATCGATGCTGCCAGGGTCGGCATCGGCATGCAGGAGTCGTCCATGATCTCCGTCTGCGAGGCTGCGCGTGCGGTGGCCGACGAGGCCATCGTCCAGACCGGCGACGTCATATCCTCCTGCAGCTCCCTTCCCATCACGCCGGAGAGGATGACCGTCCATTACGAAAGGGACGACGCCATCTACTACAAGCTGCTCTCGCATACGGTTCCCGGCTACGGTCTTGCGTTCGAACGCAATGGCAGGGTGTCCGCGTTCCGTGAGCAGGATGGTCCCGATGGTCCATGGGTGTTCCTTGGCAAGACCGATGACAGATGGCCGGACGTCTCGATTCCCCTCCTCTGCTACGAGGGCAGGGACAAGTTGGTCATCGCCTGCGTTTCCAAGTTTTCCGATGACACGGATGCAGAGCAGGACATCGCCGCGGCGAAGGCGTTCACCAAGCCCTTCCTGTCACCGGATGGCAATCTGGCGATTGCCCATGGGTCGCTGCGTGTCGTCGCGTTCGCCGTCGATGGTTCCGGTGAGGTGACGTATCCTGTCACCGGTACGGCGGCATCCGACTATGCGGTCAGCGCCGCCCGTACCGAAGATGGTGCATTGAGGCTGCTCGTCTACACGAGTCAGGTGACGAAACCAGGTGAGTCGTTCCGCGAACGGCTTATCGACCGGATCTTCGATGAGACCAGGTCGGGACGCAAGCGCAAGTCGACCCGTGAGAAGGTCACGGACCTTCCCGAGGGACTCTCGGTCGCGGATGTCGAGGGTACCGTGTCCTTCATGCCGGTGCCCATCACGTCCAATGGTCATATCGCCGAGGTCATCGCCACCCTCGATGCGGGCTTCTCGACCGATGCTGACAAGACCTGACCCCATCGTCGGTGGCGGGACATGAGCCCTCATGGTCCATGTGCTGTCGAGTGGATGGTGCCGTCATGCAATCGGATAGGTCCTGACCGGGCGGGGTCTGCAGTAGGGCCGTTCACTGTACCAGATGACGGGATGGCAGCAGTTCCCCCTCCATCGACAGTCGTTCGCAGCGGAACACCGGACGAACACTTCCAGTGTGATAGAGTCTATTTGGCCTGCCCGGTCAGAGAGGACCGGCAGGTGATGATCACGACCAGATCTCACAAGATAGGATGACGATACGACCCATGGCAAGCATTTTCTCCAAGCTTCTGAGCGCCGGCTCCGACCGCAAGCTCAAGAAATACCAGCGTATAGTCCAGGATATCAACGCACTCGAACCCAAGATGCAGGCTCTGGACGATGAGGGGCTTGCAGCCCTCACCACCGAGTACCGGAAGCGTTATGCGGAAGGCGAGACGCTCGAGGACCTTCTGCCGGAAGCCTTCGCGACGGTCCGTGAGGCAGCGGTCCGGACGATCGGGCAGCGGCATTACGATGTCCAGCTCATCGGTGGCATGGTGCTCAACGACGGTATGATCGCCGAGATGAAGACCGGTGAGGGCAAGACGCTCGTCTCGACCCTTGCAGGGTACTTGAACGCGATCCCGCAGACCGGCGTGCATATCGTCACGGTGAACGACTACCTCGCCAAGCGTGACTCGGAGTGGATGGGCCAGGTGTACCGTTTCCTCGGTGTGACGGTCGGCCTCCTCCAGAGCGGCATGCCGCTTGCGGACAAGGTGCCGGCCTATGCGGCGGATGTCACCTATGGGACCAACACCGAGTTCGGTTTCGACTACCTGCGTGACAACATGGTCACCAAGGCATCGAACCGCGTGCAGCGCTCCCATTCGTTCGCCATTGTCGACGAGGTCGACTCGATCCTCATCGACGAGGCCAGGACCCCGCTCATCATCTCGGGTGCGGGAACGAGGGCGGCCGACACGTACAACCGCTTCGCCCGCGTGATGCCCGCCCTGCGTCGTGACGTCGACTTCGAGATGGACGAGGCCAAGATGACGATTGCGGCGACCGATGCCGGCTTGAGGCATATCGAGAACCTCCTCGGGATCGAGGACCTCTACAACGACCCCTCCGGTCAGCTCCCCAACCACCTTCAGCAGGCCCTGCGCGCCCAGTTCCTCTTCCATCGCGACCAGAACTATGTCGTCATGGATGGGGAGGTCAAGATCGTCGACGAGTTCACGGGTCGCATCCTCGAGGGACGTCGTTATTCGGAAGGTCTCCATCAAGCGCTCGAGGCCAAGGAAGGCGTGCTCGTCCGCGAGGAGAACCAGACCCTTGCGACCATCACGTTGCAGAACTACTTCCGTCTGTACGGCAAGCTTGCGGGCATGACCGGTACCGCCGTCACGGAGGATGCCGAGTTCCAGGAGATATACAAGCTCCCCGTTCAGGTCATCCCTCCCAACAAGCCCGTCATCCGAAAGGACGAGAACGACCAGGTTTACCGTAATGTTCAATCCAAATTCAATGCGGTCGCAGATGAGATAGAGGAGCGCCATTCGAACGGACAGCCGGTCCTCGTCGGTACCGTCACGATCGAGAGCTCCGAGCGTCTGTCGCGTATCCTCCAGAAGCGTGGAATCCAGCACGAGGTGCTCAACGCCAAGTTCCATGAGAAGGAAGCGCACGTGGTCGCGCAGGCAGGGCGTGTCGGTGCGGTCACCATCGCGACCAACATGGCAGGACGTGGTACGGACATCCTGCTCGGGGGCAATCCCGATGAGCTCACACGTGAGCTGCTCGTGGAGAGGGGATATGACCTCGAGGAGGTGACGGAGGAACAGCGTGAGGCCGTCCATGGGGAGGCGAAGGCGCTCTGTGACGAGGAGCACGAGCAGGTGGTCGCCGCAGGAGGACTCTGCGTCATCGGTACCGAACGCCATGATTCCCGCCGTATCGACAACCAGCTGCGTGGTCGTTCCGGACGACAAGGCGATCCCGGTGTCACCCAGTTCTATCTCTCCCTCGAGGACGACCTCATGCGCAAGTTCGGTGGCGAGAAGATGGACCGCATCGCCGCGATGATGGAGCGCAGCGAGATGCCGGAGGACATGCCCATCCAGAACAAGCTGGTCTCGAAAGCCATCGAGAACGCACAGCACCAGGTCGAGCTCATGAATTTCTCGCAGCGCAAGAACGTGCTCGAGTACGACGATGTCATGAACAAGCAAAGGGAGGTCATCTACGAGGAGCGTAACAACATCCTCGATGGCAAGGACCTTCATGAGCGCATAGATGCCATCATCCTCGATACGGTCGAACGGCATGTCGAGGAGTATTGTCCCGACAGCGACCCGAGTGACGATTGGAACTGGGCCGGTCTCAAGAACTGGTACTGCGAGCTGACCGGGGCACCGAAGGAGTTCGATCCCAGGGAGCTGCCGCATGAGGAGGACCAGGAGGTTCTCTGCGATGTGCTCGCCGACGAGATCAAGAAGGTATACGCGGAGAAGGGCGAGGTGCTCGGTGAGGACGGTATGCGCATACTCGAATCACAGGTCATGCTCCGTGTCATCGACACCCGTTGGATGAACCACCTCCAGGAGATGGATTACCTCAAGACCGGTATCGGTCTGCGGGCGCTCGGCCAGCGCGATCCCCTGACCGAGTACAAGTCCGAGGCGTACCAGAGCTTCGGGTACCTGGTGGATACGATGTACGAGGATTTCCTGCGCACCATGCTCCGTCTCAAGGTCGCCATCGCCGAACCCGAGGAGCAGCGTCCGGCATTCCAGGATGCGCACTATTCGGGACCTGCCTCCCCCGATGGGGAT
>OMSY01000018.1 GCA_900313875.1 uncultured Actinomycetes bacterium | reverse complement strand
TCGGCGTACAGCGATTCATCGGCCATGAGCTCGACCAGTGTATCATGACGCGACTGGGCTTCCGCGAGCTCCCTCTCCAGCCGCTTCGTCTGCTTGCGATGGTCCTTGAGGACCCGGTACTCCCGGTTGCGGGCCTCCGCCTCCTTGCGCTTCTGCTCCTTGCTCTTGGGTACCGAACCACGCCTGACGGTCGTGGTACCAGAGGGAGGCGTCGTCTCCGTTCCCTTGCCTGGGTGCACGCGGCGCGGTGTCCGGTCACCCTGCTTGGTCCCAGACCTGGCATCGGGTCCCGACCCCGCATGCCGAAGCTTGATGGCATCGGTGTCCGCACCGGGAACATGCTTCTCGAAACGGACATCAGCGCCCTTCTCGGCTGCATCCTCCGCCTCGGCACGGGCCCGCTCCTCCTCGAGTTTGGTCTTGTAGAGGTAATACTCCCAATCGCCTTTGTATACCGTCAGATGCCCGTCATCGACCTCGACGATGCGGTTGGCGACGGTGCGTATGAGATGCTCATCATGCGTGATGAGCAGGATGCTCCCCTCGAAGGCGCACAGCGCCCTCTCGAGCACCTCGATGCTCGCGATGTCGAGGTGGTTGGTGGGCTCGTCGAGACAGAGCAACGGGGAGGGCTGCACGAGCATCTTCGCGAGTGCCAGACGGCATTTCTCGCCACCCGAGAGCACGCTCACGTGCTTGTCCACATCATCGTCGGAGAAGAGGAACGCACCGAGCAGCCCCTGCACCTGCGAACGCGTCCAACCGGGGGCGCTGCGGTCAAGTTCCTCGAAAACGGTGCTGCCGAGGTTGAGGCTGTCAAGCTGATGCTGCGCGAAGTATGACAAGGTGACATGGACCCCGGGCTTCACGGTCCCGGCATCGGGGGCGATCGCCCCGGCAACCAGCTTGAGCAAGGTGGACTTGCCGGCTCCGTTGGGTCCGACGAGCGCGATCTTGTCCCCACGCCAGATGTCGAAGTTCATGTCCTCGTAGACGGTGTTCTGGCCGAATGCCTTGGCGACATGCTCGAGATGCATGACGTTGTCCCCGGTACGTACCGGTTGCGGGAAATCGAAACGCACCTGCTTCGCCTGTTCGGGAATCTCGATGCGCTTGATCTTCTCGAGCTTCTTGACGCGGTCCTGCACCTGCTTGGCCTTCGTGGCCTTGTAGCGGAACCGCTCGATGAACGCCTCGAGGTGCGCGATCTCCTTCTTCTGCGCCTCCGCCTCCGCTATGAGCCGCTCACGAGCCGCCTGCTTCTGCTCCAGGAACGAGGTGTAGCCACCCCGGTACATCACGAGCCTGCCCTGCTCGAAGTCGCAGACCCGGTCGACGACGATGTCGATGAAGTCACGGTCATGGCTGATGACGAGCACGGCGCCATCGTAGGATTTCAGGAACCCCTCCAGCCAACGCACCGAGGAGAGGTCCAGATGGTTCGTCGGCTCGTCGAGCAGCAGGACATCCGGGTTCCTGAGGAGGAGCTTGGCAAGTGCGATGCGCATCTGCTGGCCGCCCGAGAACTCGTCGGTCGTCCGGGAGAGGTGCTTCTCCTTGAATCCGAGACCGAAGAGGATGGCACGCGTACGTGCCTCGAGCGTGTACCCGCCGAGCATCTCGAACGAATCGGAGAGCTTCCCGTACCTGTCGAGCATGCTCTCCTGGGCATCGGGGTCGGTCTCCTCGGTGATGGCATGTTCGAGCTCCTCCAGGCGTCTCTGCATGTCGAGAAGCCCGGACTGCGAGTTCATGACCTCCTCGAGGATGGGATGCCCCATGAGTTCGATGGACTCCTGCTCGAGGTAGCCGACCTCGACATCACGCGCGAAGGTGATGGTGCCGGAATCCGGCGACTCCTCACCTGCGATGATCTTCATCAGCGTGGTCTTGCCGGTCCCGTTGGGACCGACGAGCGCCACACGGTCATGCTCGTCGATATGCATCGTGACATCGCTGAAGAGCACACGCGTGCCGAACGCCTTGCTCACATCGTTGAGCCTGAAGATCATCTATCCCACCACCTTCCATGGATGGGCCCACAAGACCGGTGCCGGCAAAAAGAACGCAGCAGGCGAGCCTTGGCAAACGGCCGCACATGCTGCGATCGGAGGGACTATGGTGGGCGATGAGGGATTTGAACCCACGACTTCTACCGTGTGAAGGTAGCGCTCTCCCCCTGAGCTAATCGCCCGTCGTCGAACATCGACGTAAGGCATTCTAACGTTGACGACGCAAGTTCGCAATTCCCTTCTGCGGGTGATTCTGTGAAACTCCTATAAAAGCGGATGGGAATGAAATAGAATGTTCAATCGGCGCATGCGCACGGGCCCATGGCTCAACGGTCAGAGCAGGGGACTCATAATCCCTTGGTTGCAGGTTCGAATCCTGCTGGGCCCACCAGAACATCGCAGGTCAGGGGTTTATGAACCTATGGCCTGTTTTTTGATTGTCACACGTTGTCATATGGCGCAGATCCCGGCATTGCTCGCAGCACGACAACGTGAAGACAGGATACCATGTATGGTGCCCCGTCTTCGTGCGTGCACCGATGGTCCCATAGCCCATCGATGCAGCTCCCAATCAGTCCGCTACCTCTTCCCCGACGGTCTCCCACGTTCCTCGGCCGTGACTCCCTCAGCCCCCTGCCAACGACCGCATATCCTCGGGAAACGGTGAGTCAAACTCGAGCCGCTCCCCGGTCACGGGATGGTCCAGGACAAGATGGGCCGAATGCAACGCCGCGCGGGCGATGCGTGCGCTCACCTTTCCATAACGGTCATCCCCGATGAGCGGATGGCCGATCGCCGCCATATGCACGCGTATCTGATGGGTCCGCCCGGTCTCGAGGGAGAATCTCACGAGCAAGCCTGCGGGGAGCTCATCCAGGACACGGTAATGGGTACACGAATATTTACCTTCTTGAGAAACCATCTGGAATCCACGCCTATCGGGCTCTGCAGCTATCGGCAGGGTCACCGTACCGGTATCCCCCACCGTCATCTCCCCAGGACAGGGCAACGGCCCTTCCGGTGCAGCGAGGGCATAGCCTGGGGCGATGACGCGGCCGGGGTCGAAAAACCCATGCTCGACGACACCGAGATAGGTGCGGCTGAACCGCGGGGTATGCATCCTCCTCTGGAGCACCGCCTGCGCATGCGCATTGGTGGCGATGACCACCAAGCCGGATGTCGAGCGGTCGAGCCGATGCACGGCATGGAACGTGGCCTGCACCCCCTGCTCCACGAGATGGGCACGCACCCGGCTCCCCAGGGTATCAGCCCGATGCCCCACATCGGAATGCATCGCCAAGCCCGCGGGCTTGTCCACGACAAGGAGGTCTGCGTCCTCATACACGATGCTCAGGGGACCCGTCGAGGGGGCAAGGCGGCTATCGAGCACCTTCGCGAGGGTATCCCCGATGGCGACCTCCAGCAACTGGCCCGTTCGGACCCGGTACGTCGAGAAGGTGCGCTTCCCGTCAACCATGAGACCATCAGGTCTGAACTTCGCCCGACTCACCTCATGCCGCGAGAACCCGAACACCCGCCTGCAGATGACCTGCACCTCTTCCCCATCCTCATCGGACGTGATGCGATGGGAAAGCATGCGTCCCGTGGATGATGCCCCCAAGACCGGTTCCGACCGCCTATCCTCTGGATGCATCGGCAGCCTCAGCGCCAGTCCTTGCAGACGTCCACCCAATCCTCGGAGCGGGAACAGCGTTCCAGCTCGGGAATCGTCAGCTCAATCGCGCTGTTGTCGCTCCCGCAGGCAGGAAACACCGTCTCGAACCGCTTGAGCGAGACATCGAGGAACACCCGGACCCCGTCGTTGACCGCAAACGGGCAGACACCCCCGACCGCATGCCCCACGAGCTCGACCGCCTGTTCGGGCTTGAGCATCTTCGGCTTTCCCGAGAAGCGGGCCTTGAACGACTTGTTCTCGATGCGGGCATCCCCTGCAGTGACGACGAGGACCGGTTGACCGCCCACGAGGAACGAGAGTGTCTTCGCGATGCGCGCGGGCTCGACACCCACCGCCTG